>JBDHCY010000066.1:0-14650 GCA_039591795.1 Gemmatimonadota bacterium
CGGGATGCTGGGCGCTCCCGGTGAAGAGCGTCTCGATGTGATCGGAGACGCCCTTAACCAGCTCTTCAAAGCCCCGTGGGGCGATTTCGATGTCAGCGCCGATGTAGCTGCCCTCCTGACGTAGCGGCCCACGATTCGGAGTGCGCGCCCCTCCAAGCCGTCTAACACTATTACGCCAGATCGCGTCAAGCCGCCGACGTTCTGCTGGAGTGATATCGATTGTGATCAGGGTGTGATCCGATGGCGCGCTACGAACGACAAGATCGGATACGAGCACCAGACGCCACTGTCCGGAGTAGCCGTGGAAGCATTGAGAGACGCCCTCCGCACTCATCCCAGTATCGGCGATGCATGGGTCTTCCTTGCTCCTGGGGATGCTGCACAGCCCTGGTCACGCCACTTGATGCGTGACTCGTGGGAACGAGCCCAACAAGAAGCCGGCTTGAGCGGGTTGAAGCGACTGGGATGGCACAGCCTCCGCCGCAAGTTCGCGACCGGGCTGAAAGCGGCACCCCGGAAGGACCTGTGTGAGCTTGGAGGCTGGAAGGACGCCAGCACGATCCTCAAGTGCTATCAGCGCCCCGACGAAGAGGCTATGCGGGTCGCACTCAGGAACCGCAGTACGCTGCGCAACGAGGACTTTCCACTGGCCAAGCGACAGTCGAATCGACAGTAGCCAGCGACAGCAATGCCCGGCGAGACTCACAACTTCCCACCGGGCAACACTCTACGACCATGGGCCTGGGAAGAGTTGAACTTCCGACCTCACGCTTATCAGGCGTGCGCTCTAACCACCTGAGCTACAGGCCCCACAACCAAACTAGCCCGGCCGCGAACCGCGGCAAACCCTAAAACCGATCTACCCCCAGCCGGGGCGCTGACGTGAGGGAAGGGCGTCGTCTTCGTAGGCGTCGTCTTCGTCCTCTTCGTCTTCGTCCTCTTCGTCGTCATCGTCCAGCTCGTCGTCTTCCTCGAACTCGTCCTCAAACTCGTCCTCGAACTCGTCCTCGAACGCCTCGTCGTCGTAGTTGTCTTCGTCCCCGCGCAAGCGTGCGAACCACTCCACGCCCGACGACGTGTGCCACGACCGCATTGTCCCCTCCGGATGGTGGTGGTCCCGCATCGATACTACGCCCTCGAGTTCCTCGCAAGCTTGCGCCGTTCCGAGGCGTCCAGTGCCCGTTTGCGGAGCCGGAGGCTCGACGGCGTCACCTCGATCAACTCGTCCCCCTCGATGAACTCCAACGCCAGTTCCAACGTCATCTGCCGTGGCGGCTCGAGGAGCACGGCATCGTCAGACCCGGCCGCCCGGATGTTCGTGAGCTTTTTCTCCCGCGTCGGGTTCACGTCCAGGTCCTGCGGGCGGCCGTGCTCCCCGACGATCATTCCGGCGTACACCGGTTCCCCGGCCTTTATAAACAAGGTCGCCCGCTCTTGCAAGCCGTAGAGGGCGTAGGCCACAGCCTCGCCTGGCCGGTCGCTCACCAGCACACCCCGGGCCCGCCCGGCAAGCGCCCCCGCCCACGGGCCGTACTCCATGAACCGATGGTGCAACACTCCCAGCCCCCGCGTGTCGGTCAGGAATTCCGACCGGTAGCCAAACAGCCCGCGCGCCGGAACCCGAAACCGCAGCCGTGACGTCCCAACACCGGCGTTCTTCAGGTCGAGCAGCTCGGCCCGCCGCGGTCCGAGCTTCTCCATCACCACGCCGACTGACTCTTCGGGCACTTCCACCACCAGCTCCTCGTACGGCTCGAGACGCTCATCACCCGGACCGACTCGCATGATGACGCGCGGCCGGGCGACTTGGAACTCGAACCCCTCCCGCCGCATCGTCTCCATGAGAATCGTGAGGTGGAGCTCGCCGCGGCCCGAGACGCGGAAAGTGTCGGGCTGCCCGGTCTCCTCCACCCGTAAGGCAACGTTCCGAAGCACCTCGCCGAAGAGCCGCTCGCGGAGCTGCCGGCTCGTCACGTACCTCCCGTCCCGCCCGGAGAACGGCGAGTTGTTGACGAGGAAATCGACCGACATCGTGGGTTCCTCCACGGCGATCCCGGCCAGGCGTTCGGGCCGGTCGAGCGATGTCACCGTCTGGCCGATCTCGACCCCCTCGAGCCCGGCCAATGCCACGATGTCCCCCGCGTGCGCCTCGGCGATCTCCACCCGGCCAAGCCCCTCGAACCCGTAGAGCTGGACGATCTTCGAGGGCGTGAAGGATGCCGGGGGCACGAGGCCGGGATCCCCTAGCGGCAAGAGCGCGACCTGCGCTCCAACCCGCGCCCGCCCCCGTTCCACGCGGCCGATGGCGAGTCGGCCGAGATATGGCGAATAGTCGACCGTCGACACGAGCATCTGCAGCGGTCCGTCGGACGCGCCGGCCGGCGGTGGCACGACCCTCAGGATGGCCTCGAAGAGCGGCACGAGGTCGCTGCCGCGGCTCCGCGCGTCGGTGGCCACCCATCCTTCACGGCTCGACCCGTACAGAAACGGTGCATCGAGTTGCTTCGATGTCGCCTCGAGGTCCATCAGCAACTCGAGGACCTCGTCGTGCGCCTCGAGCGGCCGAGCATCCGAACGGTCCACCTTGTTGATCACGACGATCGGCTGGAGACCGAGCGCGAGCGCCTTCCGCGTTACGAAGCGCGTCTGCGGCATGGGCCCCTCGGCTGCATCCACGAGGAGCAGCACCCCATCCACCATCCTGAGGATCCGCTCCACTTCGCCGCCGAAATCGGCATGGCCTGGGGTGTCGACGAGGTTGATCTTCGTGCCGTCCCAGCGCACGGACGCGTTCTTCGAGAAGATCGTTATTCCACGCTCGCGCTCGAGGGGGTTGGAATCGAGCACGCGTTCCGTGACGGCCTGGTTCGCGCGGAAGACTCCGGCCTGCCGGAGCATCTGATCGACCAGCGTCGTCTTACCGTGGTCGACGTGTGCGATGATGGCGATGTTGCGGATCACGTGCAGATACCCCGTCATGCCTCCTTGGCTGTCGCCGGTGCGGCCCGGCCGGAGACGATCATTGCCGTCGCCATCTCGAGTGCGCGACGCATCGAGCCCGCATCGGCGACCCCCCTTCCGGCGATGTCCAGCGCGGTCCCGTGATCTGGAGCCGTTCGCGGGAAGGGAAGCCCGAGAGTCACGTTCACCGCCTGCCCGAACGCGGCGACCTTGATCGCCGTCATGCCGACGTCGTGCGCCGGCACGAGGACCGCGTCGAACTCGCCCCGCAACGCTCGCACGAACACGGTGTCGGCCGGGAGCGGCCCGGCGAGCTCGGCCTCCCTGGCGGCGGGTGCGAGCACGTCGCTGTCCTCGGTGCCGAAGAGGCCTTCGTCGCCGGCGTGTGGGTTGAGCGCGCAGAGCGCCAGCCGAGGCGCCTCCATCCCAAACCAGCGCGCCAGCCCGCCACGCGTCACCCGAGCAACCCGTGCGATCCGCTCAGCGGTCACGGCCGCAGGGACGTCTCGAAGAGGCAGGTGGGTCGTCACCAACACGACGCGAAGCGCTGGGGCGACCATCATCATTGCCACCTCGCGACCTCCCGCGAGGTGTGCCAGGAACTCCGTCTGTCCCGGATAGGAATAACCCGCCGCGCGTAGCGCGGCCTTGTGGAGGGGCGCGGTGACGATCGCGTCGACGTCTCCTGCGCCCGCGAGCTCCGACGCTCGTTCGACCGCAAGCCCAGCGTGGCGGCCGGCCAGGCGAGCACGTTCGGCCTCGCTGAGGTGGCCCATGCCCTGGCCCCACTCTCCCGTGCCGAGCCAATCCACCGGGGACGCCTGGCGGGCGATGGCCTGCACGAGGTCGTCGGGGCCGATCAGCGTCAGGCGCGCCTCGAGCGGCGCGGCCAGGGCCTTCCGGATCACCTCTGCGCCGATGCCCCGGGGGTCGCCGAGCGTCACGGCGAGACGCGGCCGTGCAGCCGCCATGTTAGATCCGAACGTCGACGTACGTGCGCTCGCGAAGCTGTTCGAGCAGCCGTCGTTCGGCCGCACGCTGCCCGAGACGCTGGCTCAGCTGGTCTCGCACCTGATCGAGCGTCCAGTCCCCACCGAGGGAGCGTGTGTTCAGCTGGGCCACGACGTACTTCACGGTGCCACTGCTCTCGAGGCGGAACGGCGCCGTGCGATCGCCCTCGGCGAGCCCGGCCAACGCGTCTCGGTAGACGGGCGGAAGCTGGTCTTCGGGGAACGACTCGACCACCCGATCTTCCTCCGGGTCGTCATACAAGCGGGCGAGCGAGTCGAAAGGCGCGCCAGCCCGGAGCGCGTCTGCCACCGAGTCGGCCAGGAGCCGCGCACCCTCGATCTGGGCCTCACTCAACTCCGGTCGTAGGAGGATGTGCCTGGCGTGCACCTCGGCCGGCTCGCGGCGGACGACCTGGATGATGTGGATACCGAAAGAGGTCTGTATGGGGTGTGAGACGACGCCGGGACGGATCGCGAACGCGATTTCCTCGAACTCCCGGACCATCTGACCTCGTCGAAACCAGCCCAGATCTCCTCCGCGCTCCGCGCTGGCGGTGTCGGCCGAGAACTGGCCGGCCAGGAGACCGAAATCGGCGCCCGTGCTCAGTAGAGTCCGCAGCGAGTCGGCGAGGGCAAAGGCGTCGCGGAGCGCCTGGCTGTCGGGCATCGCGCGGACGACGACTTGCCGGAACGAGACGGTGGCGGGGCGAGGCTCGAGCGTGCCTTTGACCTGCTCGAACGCCTCCTGAAGCTCCTCCTCGGTTGGCGGAATGGGCCGGAGCTTCCCTTCGCGTCGCAGCTTCGCGAGATACGCCTCGCGCAGGATCTGGCGTCGCTGTTGTTCCGCGAGCCACCGTCGCCACTCGTCTACGGTGACGAAGTTGGTCTGTCGCAGTTGGCGCTGGAACTCGAGCTCGGAGCTGAACTGATCGCGGATCTGACGGGCGATCCGGTCCACCGCACTCTGCACCTCGGTCTCGCTGACCGTGATCGCGGTGTCGCGGCGCGCTTCTTGGATCACCAGCTCCTCGCCCACGAGCTGCTCCGTGATCTGCCGGCGAAGTGCGGTCAGCCCGGCAGAATCTGTCGGGAGCTGGACGCCTTCCCCGCGCATGAGGAGGAGCCGCTCCTGAACCTCGGAGTAGAGAATCGGGCGTGTGCCGACGATGGCCACGATCCGATCGAGCACCACGGGCGTGGCGCCGGGCCCTTGGGCACGGGCCGCTCCGCCGCTGAGCATCTGCGCGGCGAGCAAGGTCGGCAACACGACGCGAAGAGACATGAGCTACGGCCTCTGCGGAGGCGGACCTGCTCCGGCTGGTGGTAGCCCCGGCGGCGCCCCGGGCGCCGCTGGCTGCGGCTCAGGCGGAAGCCCGGCTCTCACCTGCTGGGCCCGTTCGAACGCGGTCTGAAGCCCTTCCCCGCGCACCCGGCCCCCGAGGCGATCTCGCAGGAGGAACGACAGGTAGGCTGGTGGCTCGATCAGTGACTTGCGATCGGCGAGAAGGTCGCGGAGATACGCCTCCACACGCACCTGGGCGAGGCGGCGGCGGTCGTCTCGGCTCGCGGCAGAGTCGGCGAGGGCGGCAGGATCGATACCGATTGTCGCGCGCAGGAATCCGATCTGCGACAGGTAGGTCCGCCGGATCTCCTGCCAATCATCCGGCCCCAGGGTGATGCCGACTTGTTCCGCCTCTCCCACGAGGATCTCGCTTCGCGTGATCTGCCCGACGAACGCCTCGATCACCGAATCGGAGCTCGTGGCCAACTCGCTTCTCGTCCGCTGTGGATATCCAGTGATCCAGTAGACAAAATCGCTCACGGTGAGCTTTCCGCCTTGATACCGGGCCAGTGTGCGGCGCGAGTCGCTCAGCTCCTCGAAACGCGAGAGGGCGTCGCGCACCATGGTGGGCGCGTCGCGAGCGACGCGCACGTTGCGCGCCTCGGTGAGCGAGTCGAGGTAAATGGAATCGAATTGTGCGCTCACACGCCTAGCGAGCCCGGCTTCGAACTCGGACCGCACGTCTTCGAGCGGCGGGCGGCGCACGAGGTGGTACCCGGCCATTGTCTCCACGACGTCGCTCACCTCTCCGGGCGCCAGCATCCAACCCACGTCCTCGAACGGCCGGACGGTCTCGCCGCGTGCGAGCAGGCCCAGCCGGCCGTTGCGGTCGCGTGACGCGTCTTCCGAGTGCTCCTTGGCCAGCGCACCGAATGCGGCCCCGTCATCGATCTGTCGCTGAAGGCCTTCGATCGCGCTGCGCTTTTCTGCTCGCTGGTCTGGCGCCAGATCGCCGCCTGCGAGCACGAGGATGTGGTCGAGGATGCGGAAGTCGCCCTGCCGGTAGACCGAGTCGACCATGGCAGTGTCGATGTCCGCGATGCGGTTTTCGAGGAGCCGGGTGTGGAATTCGTCCACGAGGCGCTGCCGGAAGGGCGCCCAGGCAGCGGCCGCGATGGTGGCGGAGTCGGCCAGCGAGTCGCCGTCCGCGCTGGCGATCGCAACGAGCGTGTAGTCGATCCAGAGATTGGCGAGCACGCGCACCGCTTGCGGGCTCACAGGCGCTTGGCGCGCGCTCCCGAGCATTTGCCCCAGCCGGTCGGCGGGCAGCCGTGCTGAGGCTGCCACAGCCGCGTATTCCTCATCGGCGCTGAAGGCCTCGCGCACTGCATCGCACCCAGTCGTCGTGCTCAGCGCCACTACCAGCAACCACCGCACCTTCGCCACGCTCACTGCTCCTTTGTTGACACTCATTCTGGCTGCACGGCACGCAGCGCCCGAACCAGACCGCGTTCGATCGTCTCGCCGCCGAGTCTCGTGAGTTTGAGCACCAGCGGCTGCGCACGGCGAACCTCGGCCGCGAACTGGACGGAGTCGAGCGCCGCGGTCAGACCGGCCAGGCGGGGCCGGGCATTACTCCGAAAAGCAAGGCGCGCCTCGTCACCGCGAACCAGGACCGTTTCGACGCCGGCCCCAGCGCCCGAGGCGCGCAGTTCCGCCACGACGAGCAACCGCTCGGCTGGCTCCGGGAGCGCGCCGAACCGGTCGCGCAACTCGTCCCGTAACTGGGAAATGTCGCCGATCGCCCGGGCCCGCGCTAGCCGACGGTAGAAGTCCAGTTTCGCCGCATCGTCGGTAACGTAGTCGTCCGGCAGGTACGCCGGACGATCGAGCACCACATCAGCCGGCGTGCCCGCAGGCTGGGCGCCTACGTCACCCTTGAGTCTCCGCACTCCCTCGTCGAGCCACCGCAGGTACACGTCGAAGCCGACCGCCTGCGCGTGCCCCGACTGATCGGCGCCCAGCAGACTCCCGGCGCCGCGGAGCTCGAGATCGCGAAGCGCGACGCGATATCCCACACCGAGTGCCGTATGATGTTCGAGCACCTTGAGCCGTTCCTCCGCCAGGCGGTCGACCTGATCCGGCACGATCAGGTAACAGAACGCTCGACGATGCCCGCGCCCCACCCGGCCTCGAAGCTGGTACAGCTGCGCGAGACCAAACCTATGCGCGTCGTGCACGACCATCGTGTTCGCGTTCGGCACGTCGAGCCCCGATTCCACGATCATCGTCGAGACGAGCACCTGGACCGTTCCGTCTACGAAACGCCGCATGACGCCGTCGAGCTCCCGCTCGCGCATCTGTCCGTGTGCCACGGCGGTGCTGGCTCGAGGTGCCAGACGCTCTACACGCGCGGCTACGGTCTCGATCGTCTCGATGCGGTTGTGGACCACGAACACTTGCCCGCCCCGGTCGAGCTCCCGTGCGATCGCCTCTTCGATGAGACCATCATCCCAGGGCTCGAGGTAGGTGAGCACAGGCGACCGGTCACGCGGTGGCGTCTCGATCATCGTGAGATCGCGGAGCCCCGCGAGTGAGAGCGACAGCGTTCTGGGGATCGGTGTTGCCGTGAGTGTGAGCACGTCCACCTCGAGACGGAGCTGTTTGAGTCGCTCCTTGTGACGTACACCGAAGCGATGCTCCTCATCCACCACGAGCAAACCCAGATCCTTGAAGACCACGTCTTTCGAGAGCAGGCGATGCGTGCCGATCGCGATGTCTACCTGGCCACTCGCGAGACGGCCGACAATCGTCCGCTGTTCGGCCGCTGTGCGGAATCGCGACAGCACCGCGACCTCCACAGGGAAGTCCGCCAACCTGTCGCCGAAGGTCCGGCCATGTTGCTCGGCAAGGATCGTCGTCGGAACGAGGACAGCGGCCTGCTTACCGGCTTGGACCACTTTGAACGCGGCACGGATCGCGACTTCGGTCTTGCCGTAGCCGACGTCACCGACGACGAGACGGTCCATGGGGCGCGGACGCTCGAGATCGCGCTTGACCACGTCGGTGGCTTGGCGCTGGTCGGGTGTGTCCTCGTAGAGAAAGCTCGATTCCAGAGCGCGCTGCCACGGGGTGTCGGGAGGATACGGGAAGCCCGGCGACACCTGTCGCCGCGCGTAGAGGTCGAGTAGCTCCACCGCCATCACCCGAATCGCCGCCTGTGCCTTCTCGCGCTGGCGGTGCCAGGACGTACCACCGAGCCGGTGCAGCTTGGGCGGTGGCGCGTCCCCGTCGGTCGACGTCGAGCGGTACGGCTCGAGCTGGTCGATGCGGTACAGTGGAACGTTGAGGCGGTCGCCTCCCTCGTATTCGACGACCGCGACCTCGATCTCCCCCCCGCCGGCCGCGATCGTCTCGATCCCACGATAGATCCCGATCCCATGTTCGAGATGGACCACGTGATCGCCCGAGCGAAGCCCCTCGACGACCGACCCCGGCGCCGCCTGCCGGTACCGCCGCGGACGGCGCAGCCGCCGGGCCCGTCGAAAGATTTCGTGATCGGTCAGCACGCGGAGAACGCCGGGAACCACGAAGCCTCCACTCAACGCACCGACGGCGAGTATCACCCCGGGGGGAAGCGCGTTCCGGTCCTCCAACAGCTCCTCGAGCCGCTCGCGTTGCCCGTCGTTGTCACAGAGAATGATCGTCTCGGGAGGCCGGGCGATCAGGCGGCGGAGCCGCGCCAGGTCGCGCGCGATCGACTCCGGCGGCAGAAACGGGAGCGCCTGCCCCTCGGTCGCCTCATCCGCCGCTTCGATACGAGGGAGCCGCTCGAGTGCCTGCCGCCACGTCTCCGGCGCCACGAACAGCTCGTCCCGATCAGGGACTTCCTCCCCAATCCGGCGCGCCACCTCCAGATGGTGAGCTGCCTCTGACCACGCGCGGTCGACTTCCGAGTAGGTGACGTTGGGCGTCTCCATCCACGCCAGCGCATCCGGCGGCACGAGATCGAGCAGGCTCCGACGGACGAGCCCCTCGGTCGCGAGACCGGCGGTGGTGAGCGGGAGCACCGTGACCCCTTCCACGGAGCCCTCGGATCGCTGTGACGTCAGATCGAACGCACGCAGTGTGACGATTTCGTCACCCCACCACTCCACCCGCGCCGGGCCCGCCATGCCGAAGCCATACATGTCCACGAGCCCACCGCGCACGCTGAACTGGCCGACGTCGGTGACCGCCGGCACACGTTCGTACCCCATGGCGTCGAGTCGAGCGACGGCCTCGGTGAGTCCGAGCGCCCACCCGATCTGCAACTCGAGCCGGGCGGCCTCGAGTGCGGCCGGTACGGTGGTGCGTTCGGCTGTCGCTCTCGCGGTCGTGACGACGACGCGAACCGTGCCCCGATTGAGTGCCTCGAGGGTCTCGATGCGCTCCCCGGCGATCTCGAAATGGGGCTCTTCCTCTCCCAACGCCTCGCGCTGCGGGTAGAGCACCGCATTGCCGGGGGCCAATGTCTCGAGGTCTGCGAGCCATCGCTCCGCATCGTGCGGAGCCGGCACGACCACCACCACGAGCCGACCCGGCGCCGCGCGAACGAGCTCCGAGACCACGAGTGCCGCCGTCGAGCCCGGAAGCCCACGGAGCGCGAGGCGCGCTCCACGCTGAGGGAGATCGTGTGCGAGACTCTGGAACGCAGCGAGATCGCGTACTGCCTGCCGCAGCAGGTCGAGCGTCACTCGCGCGTCCCCTTCAGTCGCCACGCGACGACGGTCTCCAGCAACACGGCGAGGAGTGCCAGCACGAGCAGGAGGCCCGCGATCTCGGAGCGGGTGGCCACGCCGAAGGGACCCCGTGCGTACCGCACGGCGTCGAGCACCTCGATCTCCGCTCCCAGCGCGTTGACCAGCTCGCCGCGCGTCGCCGCCTCCAGGACCGACTCGCGCGGATCGGGCTGCACGGCGAGCGTCCCCACCGTGTCGCTGCCGGCCGTGAGAAAGTAGGCACCCGGTGCCCGCGGAGCGGCGACCGTCGCGCCAGGCTCGACTCTCCTGCGCTCGCCGCCCCGCACCACCTCGGTCACCCGATCGGGAAGGCTCACGGGCCCGACGGGTGCCGCGCTCAAGGCCGCGACCGAACCACGCAGCGTCAAGTTGAGGAGATGATCCAGCGCCGGGACGAAGCCTGGCCGGATCGGAAGGTCGGACCAGGTTTCATCGAGGCGGCTGCCGAGAAGGAGCAGATCGTCGGCGGCTCGGACCAACCACGGATCGCCATCGACCGCCGCCAACACGCCGCGGGCCGACGCCCTGGCTGTCGTGAGCCGATACCGTCGGCGAACCTCCACCCCCTCGAGGCCGGGGATGGGCGACGCGCCAACCAGCCCGGCCGCTCCACCGGTTTCGTAGCGCCACTCGACGCCCCGTGCACCGAGCGCTCGATTCACCGCGCCAATTCTGGATGGGTCGGCCGGCGGCAGGAGCAACGTGGGGCCGGCGGTGGGGAGATCGGCGATCCGCACTTCCGTGCCCTCTGCCAGACGGCTCGCCTCGCGCAACACAGCGATGGCCTGCTCGACGAAGGGCCCGGCAGTGCCCGTCACCGACACGCGCGCCGGCGGAGCGAAGCGGATCGCCACCTCCGCTTCGTTGTCGGCGAGTAGCTCATCGGAGCCCGTCACGAGTCGCGCCGTCCACCATCCGTCACCCGGCGCGGCCACAGTGAGCTCCGCGCTCTCACCGACGCGGACTGCGGTCCGCGCGACCAGACGCTCGCCGAACTGGACCGTGACCGTCGCCTCTCGACCCGCCGTTCCCGCCGGCGCCGCCACGAGCGTGCCACCCGATGGACCCCAGATCGGCTCCTGCGTGGCCACGAATCCAATCCCCACGTTCGGAGGCGGATCGCCCGGCGGGCGCACTGCCACGGTGCGCACCCCGTCTCCCACGGCCGCGGTTTCGATTGCGGTGCGCTGGAAATCGCTGACCACGTGGACCTCGCGAGCTGGCAGATCGGAATCGCGAACGGCGCGGACTGCCTGCGTCACCGCGTTCCCCAGCTCGAGCCGAAGCGCCCACGCCCCCACACTGTCGACCACCGCCAGCGCGGTAACCGGGCTCATACGGCGAGGCACCCCGTCAGCCAGGACCAGCCAGAGCTCGTCTGCTGCCGTGAGCGCGTCGAGCGTGCCTCGGGCCGCGTCCCGCAGCAGCCCGAGCGTCGGTGTCCCCCCGCGCACAGCACCGCTCGAGAGGGAGTTGTCCAACACCAGTGCCAGCGCCGTTGGCTCGTGCGCTATCGCGCCTGCCACACGCCCACGCACGACCGGACGCGACGCCGCAAGCACCAGTGCGAGCACGACGATGGTCCTGAGCACGAGCAGGAGGAGATGCTGCAGTCGGAGCCGTCGCCGATGTTCCTCGGTCGTTCTCGCGATGTAACGGATCGCCGGAAAGGGGACGCGCGGCGGTGTGCGCCGTTTCCACAGGTGCAGCAGGAGCGGAATCCCAGCCGCCGGTAGTGCGAGAAGCGCGAGCGGCTGGAGAAAACCCATCTACCCGAGGCGCGCGCGCGCCGCGACCGCCCGGCGGAGGACGTGCCCGAATGGCGTGTCGGTGAGAACGTGATGGTAAGCGATGCCGCTTCGCCGGCAGGCGAGCTCCCACGCCCGCACTTCCCGACGGACCGTTTCCGCATAGACGCGATGCAGCTCGCGAGGGCGTGCGACCACCGCAACCCCGGTCTCGGGGTCCTCGAACTGCGCCTCCGCCGGCCCCTCGAGCGCCGCCTCGGCCGGATCCATCAGGTGGAACACCACGACCTGGTGGCCGCGATGGCGAAGGTAGCGAAGGGCGAGGAGCGCGAGCGGGCGATCGAAGAGCAGGTCCGAGAGGAACACCACGAGCCCCCGCCGCCGGAGGAGATCGGTCACCCGCCGCAGGGCCGGCTCGGCCGCCGTGCCGCCGCCGCCCGTCACCTGGCCAAGACGCCGAACGAGCTCGCTCCACTGGCCGTGCCGCACGCGTGCGGGAAGGAGCGCGCGAACCGAATCGTCGAAGGCGATCAATCCAGTGGCATCGCGCTGGCGAAGGAGCACGAGTCCGAGCGCCGCCGTCAGCCGGTCGGCGTACGCCCGTTTCGTGAGGCGCGACACGGGCTCCCCCGTCCAATCCATCGAGCTGCTCACATCGAGCACGAGCATCGCTCGGAGGTTCGTTTCTTCCTCGTACTGCTTGACGAAGAGCCGATCCGAGCGCGCCAGCATCTTCCAGTCGAGATAGCGCAGCTCGTCGCCGGGCTGGTAGGGCCGGTGCTCAGCGAACTCGACCGAGAAACCACGATAGGGTGACCGGTGCAGTCCCGCGAGGAACCCCTCGACCACACCGCGCGCGACGAACTCGATTCCGCCGAGCTGGGCCACGATGTGGGGGTCGAGGAGGTCGGGACGGGAGAGCGCGGGCATCCGGAAGCGCAAGCTAGTTGACCGACAAGGGGGGTGAAAGTGTCCGCTCCCGGGGACAGACTCCCCGTCCCGGGGAATCCTGTTCCGAACTGAACCCATTTGAGATCAACGCGTTGCGCAGTGTCCGCGACGGCGGCACCGCTACTGCAGTGCTGTACGGCAGACGCTTCTGACTCGAGCTTCGATGCCGCTCCGATTGGCTCTCTCCTTTGTTTGCGCATTCCAGCTCGCCACGGCGGTGCCAGCCCCCGCGCCGCGGCGGCAGCTACCCTGTGCGGGCTGCCACCGGCCCTCAGACACGGCGCTCTCCTTCCCTCCTCTGCCAGTCAGAAAGCCTCTCCCGCTTCGGTACGTGCATCGGTATGCCCCAGCAACGCGTGTCGTCCTCGCCGCTGAGGCTCGCCGGCACCAGCACGCACTCCTTCGGGAGCTGGTCGGAAACCCTTTGGTGCCCCGGCTCGTCCGGCGCGTCCCTCGCCCCGCTGCCGATTCTCGCGGGGAAGACGCGAAACTCGGCTCTCGTTAGCTTGGTGACATGACATCACGTACGATGGTGCTCGTTCTCGCTCTCTCGCTCGCTGCCCCAGCGATGGCGGCGCAAATGCGCGGCGCCGGTTCGTCGGACGGCTCGGCGGCCGTAGCGCTTCTCACGCCGGCCACGATCGCCGCACGCATCACGACCCTCGCACACGACTCGATGCGCGGCCGCGCGACACCGAGCCCCGAGCTCGACCAGGCAGCCGAGTGGATCGCCGCCGAATTCGGGCGCTACGGCCTCGTGCCAGCGGGGGGGCCGGAGACGTTTCTCCAGCGGTACACGGTTGAGCGAACCCAGCTCGACGTCGCACGATCGTCCGGGCGTGTCACGGGCGCCGCGCGCGCGAGCCTCGTCATGGGCCGCGACTTCGTCGTCGTTCCCTTCAACAACCCGGGACGAGGGACGATCGAGGGAGAGGTCGTGGCGCTGGCCGCGTCGCCAACCGATGCGGGGGACCCGCTGGCCGGGATCGACCTGAAGGGGAAGGTCCTCGTGCAATACTCGTCGCGCACCGACGGGCAGATCCGCCTCTCCACGCGACCGGAATGGTCGGAGGCGGGCCTCGCCGCGATCGTCTGGGTCTCGCGAGCCCGCGAGGAGGTGTGGGACGCGTGGGCCGCGCGCTGGAACCGGCCCCGTCTCGAGGTCGTGAACCCGAATCCGGGGACGCCCCTCATCGCAGTGCGGGCGCAGGCGGTCGAGCAGACGCTGCGCTCGGCCGGCCTCGACTTGCACGCGCTGGAGCAGGAGGCTCGTGAGGAGCCCATCGT
This sequence comes from Gemmatimonadota bacterium, assembly GCA_039591795.1. GTDB lineage: Bacteria > Gemmatimonadota > Gemmatimonadetes > Gemmatimonadales > GWC2-71-9 > JBDHCY01. The sequence continues at coordinate 14,021 of JBDHCY010000066.1, forward strand.
CCGTTCGGTGCCCGATGTCCGTGTTCGGTTCTCACTGGTGTCGCGGACGACTCAGCGCTACGAGGCCCCGAACGTGGTCGGCATCCTCCCGGGCAGCGACCCGACGCTCAAGAACGAGTACGTCGTCTTCTCCGCACACATGGATCACGTGGGCGTGGGTCGAGCGGTGAACGGAGACAGCGTCTACAATGGCGCGGACGACGACGCGTCGGGGACGGCGGGGGTCATGTCACTGGCTGAGGCGTTCGCTGCGCTCGATCGTGCACCGCGGCGCTCGATGATCTTCCTCATGGTGAGCGGCGAGGAGCGCGGGCTCTGGGGAAGCGAGTACTTCACCGGGAACCCGCCGGTTCCCATCGAGCAGATCGTGGCCAACGTCAACCTCGACATGATCGGCCGGAACTGGCCGGACACGATCGTGGCGATTGGCCGGCAGCAGTCGAATCTGGGCACCACGCTGGCGCGCGTGAATGCCGCACACCCCGAGCTCCGCATGACGGCGATCGACGATCTCTGGCCCGACGAGCGCTTCTATTACCGATCAGATCACTACAATTTCGCCCGGAGGGGCGTACCCGTCCTCTTCTTCTTCAATGGCGTGCACGAGGATTATCACCGGCCGTCAGACCA
>JBDHCY010000067.1:0-17002 GCA_039591795.1 Gemmatimonadota bacterium
GGGACTCGGCGAAGGTTGGCGCTCGGTCTCCTGGATCGTGACCGGCGGCTGTCCTCCCAGCATCCCGAGCCGATTGTACAGAAGCACCTGTGGCGGCAGCGCTGGGTCCTCGTCGGCCTCCGACGACCGCGTGTTCACCAGCTCCGGCCGCGGCACCGGAAGCGGCGCCCGCGGTGCGGGGAGCTCGACGACCCCTCGCCGGAGCTCGCCAGGGAGCACCTCGAAGGGCTCCTCACTCCATAGGCCCACGCGCAGTCGGACGCGCTCCGACTCGCCGCGCGGGATCTCCACGAGGCCCTGAGGGTCGCTCACCCAATGACCCACGGTTTCGCCGCGGTCGTCGAGCAGCGTCACCGGGACACCCGCAGCCGGACTGCCCGAGTCCGGACTTACGATCCGTAGGGTCCACACCCCCGCCGAGCGGACTGCCATGGGGTAAATATGTGCTCTCGGACGCCGGGTCACGAGGGGGCCGCTAGGCCGGGTTTCGGCACCACCTGTCGGTCGTCGCAACCGGGAATGGCCACCGTCCTGGCGTCACCGATACTCCACGACGGTGCCGATCGCCACACATCCCTTGAGCGTGCGGGCGAGGGGGCAGACCTCCGCATGAATCGCGAGCACGCGTTCCACCACTTCCCGTCGATACGGTGGAACTCGAACGTAGTAGCGAACACGAATCCGCTTGATGACCCCGATTTCGCTCGTGTCCTTCTCGACGTCGCCCTGAACCTCCGTCGCAAGGTCGTCCGGGCCGAGTGCTACGCCCCGTTTCTCGAGGCCGGCCGTGAAGGAACCGGCGAGACTCGCACCCACTGCGGCGACGACGTAATCGATCGGCTCGGGATGCTCGTCGGGCTGTACGGCACCACTGATTCGCCGCGGGACCGGCCGATACTCGTCGAAGGTGAGACTCGCGCCGCCCGGCAATACGGCGCGCTGGAGCAAGCCTTCTGGCTCGATGCGAACCTTGGCTACGTAAACGACGCTCCCCATCGGACGGCCTCTGTGAAGGACTCCTAATCTTACGCCCTGTCGTGCCGTGCGACGAGGCACTCCCCAGCAGGCCCCGGTCAGCGTATTTTGGCGGCACGCCTGCCGGAGTGACCGATGCGACGCTTGACCTCGACTCTGCTTCTGGCTGGCCTCTGGGCGTGCGAGCCCGCCCAAGAGGAGCCGGCCGTGGTCTACGGTGAGACCCCTACCGCCGTCGTGGTACGGGTATGGGTCGCCGACTCGGCCTACGATCTCGAGTTCGTCCGAGCAGCAGATACGGCTCGTGATGGACGTCTGGGACGGACCAAGACGTGGCTCGTCGGAGCCGCCACGATCGGCATGTCTCCGCTTCCGCACCGGCCAGACTATTACGCCGTCTTTCCGGGCGATGGCGCCGATGTGGCGACGGAACGGCCCGGATCACAGGCCATCCAATACGACATCTACGCGGGAGTAGTGCTCGATCCCGAGGTACCGCTCGCCGAACTCCGCAGTGCCGGAGCGATTCTGCGGCACTCGAACGAAAGCTTCCGAATGCCCAGGGGCTGGACGTTCGATTCGATCCCAGGCGGCGCGGGCTTGCGGGACCAGGTGAACCTGTCCGGAATGGAGGAGCTCGGGTTCTTCAGAAACCCCGATGGCACCTATCCCCGGATCCTGGTCATGGCCATGAACGTGGCGGCGCCGATCAGGCGGCACCGGCCCTAGGCACGATCAGATCAGTACGACGCTGCCTATTTCGTCGCGCTGCTGTTCGTAGAGCGCCTCGGCTGCGTCGATGCGTGCTACGACCGCCGGAGCGTGGACGTCCCGGTATTTGACGTTCTCCTCCAGAGCGCCCGTGAGGCGCCGCACAATGATCACGGCACGTGTGACCTCACATCGCTCGGGATCGGGAACGGTATGCCCGGCCACGAGCAATTCTCTGGCGAGCTGCAGCGCGGCGGGTTCCTCGAGCACGTACAGTGATCCGAGGATGTGCGGGCCGAGGAACCGACGGAGATGATCGTCCCGTCGGATACGGTTGAAGAGTGCCACTAGTGCATCCGCGGCAGGGCCACCGTAATATCGTGCCGCGTCCGCCGCAGCCGCGAGAAACGCGTGGTGCGACGTTGGCGTGTCGAGCACACGCTCGAACAGCGGCCAGCCATCCGTGGGGTGGCGCTCAGCGAGCGCGAGAAACGCGAAGTACCGTCTCCCGAGGGGAGTCGAGCGATCGTAGATGAGGGTGCGGAGCCCGGCCAAGCCCCACCGGGCGCCCGTCAGTGCCGCTGCGGAGGCATGCTGCATCCGCTCGAGCGCGGGGACCCGAAAGGTCGCCAGGTGTGTATCGGCGAGCCTTCGAAGCCGTCTCAGCGCAGCAAGCAGCTTGCCGTCAACCTCCTCGAGAGGCCCGAGCAGTGCCTCCGAGCCCGGTCGGCGGCCTTCGGCCAGCGCTTGCCAGCCGATGCCCTCGATCTGCCCGGCTCGCCATCGCTGCTCGACCGTTGCGGCGCTTCGGGCGGCACCGAGGTGGTCCAGCTCTGCCGCGAAGCGGCAGAGGAGCTCTCTACCGTCGTCCACGGAGGGCAAGGTACCATCCGAAGCCGGTGACTTCCATTTGTGGTGTTGCGTCGCCACCGAACTTTCGGCTAAAGTAGCCGCGCTCAACGTCTTCTCACGCTGGAGTCTTAGCGTGCGCCTCCTCTGCGTCGTCGTCGCGGCGGCCGCTTTCGCCGCGTGCGGCCGAGATGGCAGCTCGATTGCCCTCGGCCTAGCCGGTCCGTTCAGCCAGGCTCGCGGCGTCGCCATGGAGCGCGCGGCCCGCCTGGCGGTCGATGAGATCAACGCCAGGGGCGGCGTGCGTGGCCGTCCCCTCGCGCTCGTGATCGTCGACGACAGTGCCCGGCCCGAGCGCGCCCTTCGAGCAGCACAGGAGCTGTACGGGAACCGCGCCACGGTGGCGGTCATCGGACACCTCACCAGCAGTACGACGCTCGCCGCGAGCGCGGTCTACAACGGCGGGACGACGCCCCTCGTGGCCATCTCCCCATCGGCAAGCGCTCCGGAGATTGGGACGGCTGGGCCCTACACCTTCCGTATCTGTCCATCCGACGAGATCCACGGCGTCCAGCTCGCTCTCTGGGCCCGGCGGCAGCTGGGGGCAACCCGTGCCGCGGTCTTCTACGAGAACGAGGAGTACGGCCGCGGCGTGCGCGCCACGTTCGCCGCGCAATTCGACGGAGTCGGCGGCGTCGTCGTCGAGTCGTACCCCTACGTTCACGACACCCCGGATTTCGAGCCTTTCGCCGCTCACGCGATGCGTGTGGCTCAGGTCGACGTCGTGATGGTGGCGGGGGCGCGCGGGGACGGGGAGCGGTTGCTCGAAGCGCTCCGCCGCGAGAGCCCGACCACACCGGTCGTTGCGTCGGACGGCATGGCCGGCGTCGAGGCGGCGCGGGACCTCGCTGAGGGCGTGTACGTGTCCACTGCCTGGCTACCCGATGGCACGTCTGAGGAAACTCGCCGGTTCGTGGACGCCTATCGGCGCGCCTGGGGCGGGGAGGTTCCGGACCACCGTGGCGCCGGAGCCTACGATATCGTGCATCTGCTCGCCCGGGCGATCGAGGCAGTCGGGCCCAATCGCGAGCGCATCCGCACCTACCTCGCAGGTGTCGGCCAGCAGTCTCCAGCGTTTGACGGCGTCACCGGTCGCACAGCGTTCGACGAGCACGGCGACGTGATCGGAAAGCCGGTCGCCATCGGTGTCGTCAGTTCCGGTCGCCTCGTGAGCGCCGACGGCCGATGAACCCGACCCTCCTCTACCGCACGATCACGGGCCGAATAGCCGCAGGCTTCGTGACCTTGGGGCTCGGCCTCTTTTTGGTCGCCGTCGTCGGCGCTGCGGCTCTCAGATCGATCGGCGATCGTATCGTCGCCGATCTGAGCAACCTGCAGCAGACGACCTCGCTCACCACCGACCTCGTTTCGAGCGTGTTCGACGAGCTGCAGGCCGCGGAGCGTTACCTGGCCACGCAGATCTCGAGCGATCGGGACGAGTTTGCAGCCGCCGCCGAGCAGGTCTTCGCACTCCAGCGCCAGCTACGAACCGTCCCCCGCCTTTCGAGCGACGACCGTCAGACCGCGACCCAGATCGCCGAGGCAGGCGCAGCCGTGCAGGCAGACTACGCCCTCGCTCACATCCTGTCGGACCTCGGCCGGGAACCCGAAGCCGAGCGGCAGGCTGCGCTTGCGCGCGATGCATCGGTCAATCTGACGAGGCTGGCGCGCACGCTCGAGCAGTCGCAAAGCGCCCTCGCCGTGTCCGGCGCCGCCAACCTCGCCGCTACCGCCCGCCGCCGCGAGGTGTTGCTCGTCCTGGCCTTGACGATCTCCTTGGTCCTCGCCAGCGCGGTCACGCTCACGACGTTGCGCGCCGTGCGAATCCCACTTGCTCGGCTCGTCACCGCTGCTGAGCGGTTTGGCGGCGGAGATCTCCGCGCAGTGCCCCAAAGCGAAATGCCTCGAGAGCTCGAGTTGTTGAGCGGCGCCATGGAGTCGATCGGCGCACGCCTCCGCCCGGTCGTCGGCGACGTGGTCACCGAGTCGAACCGAATTGCCCTTTCGGCTGGTGATCTCTCGGCCGTGAGCGAGCAACTGGCTGCGTCGAGCGGCCAGGTTTCATCGGCGATGGTGTCCATCGCTGCCGGTGCATCCCGCCAGCGGGAGAACCTGGGCCGCGTGCGGTCGGCGCTGGGACACGTCCGCACCGCCTCCGGCGAGAATGCAACTGCAGCCGCCGAGGTCACCGCCCTCGGGGAGGGCGTTGGGCGCCTCGCCGGCGGGCACCAAACCGACGTTCTCGCGGCACGCCAGGCACTCCTCAACCTCCGGGAAGTGGTGACGGCCACCAGCTCACAAGTGGCAAGGCTGATCGAGCTTGCGGGTGCGATCGACGACTTCGTTCAGCTCATCAAGCGGATCTCGTCACAAACGAATCTCCTCGCCCTGAACGCCGCGATCGAGGCGGCGCGCGCCGGCGAGCAAGGACGCGGATTCGCGGTGGTCGCCGAGGAGGTTCGGCAACTTGCCGATGAGAGCGCCGCGGCCGCCGAACAGGTGGCCCAGACCACAACTGCGATCCGCGAGCAGGTGACCGAGGTCGCGCGCACGCTCGGGGGTGGGCAGGTTGCCGTTTCTGGAGTCACCGAGGTGGCGCAATCTGCCGCGCAGGGGCTGGAAGACATCGTTCGGCGCGTGGCGCAGATCGAGTCCGCGGCAAGCCGTGTGGCCAGCGTCGCCCGCGAGAGCCGACAGGTCGTCGAATCGCTCGATCATAACGTAGCTGAAGCCGCGGCGGCTTCCGAAGCGCACGCCGCCGCCGCCGACCAGGTGATGGCCGCGACGCAAGAACAAGGTGCATCAACCGAGGAAATGGCCGCCGCTGCGGGCGACCTACTCCAAGCGGCGGAGAAGCTGCGCGGTTTGGTGAGCGGGTTCCGGGTTTAACGCCGCCCGCTTCTCTTCGTCGGCTTCGACTTCGATCCAGATGTCGGGCGCGCCGCCGGCCTCGCTGCCGAGCGGTTCACCTTCGACTTGGGGCTCGCCACCTTCGGTTTTGTACTCTTGCGCGCGGTGACTCGGGGCGCCTTCTTGCCGGCAGGTCTCCGGATCTGGCGCTTGGCAGCCGTCAGCTCGGCCAGAACCTTGTCGCCCTCGTCCGCACCGACTAGCCCTCGCCGAACCGCGTAACGTACCAACTCGGTGGCGTCGTCTGCGGAATAGTCAGCTAGCCCAGCGGCCGCGCGGATGGTGCGTAGGAGTGCATCGGCCACCGGGCTCCGCAAGACGCTTGCGATGCCCGGGACGGCTTCGAGAAGTGAGCTGAGATGAGAGCTTCCCAGGTCGGCCATCCTGCTGTTTCCGGGGTGAGCGGGCGCGGAACCTAGCGTCCCGCACAGCAGCCGTCAACGGGACAGCCGCCAGCGAACATACGCCGAAACTCTAGCGGCCGACTCGAAGCATGAGGGTGGCCGACCATCCCTGCACCGGCCCTTCCCCGGCGGAGGTCGTGGTGCGGCCGTCGGCCCAGCCCAGCGCTGGCGCAAGGGTCCACATCTCGGCGAGACGGAAGCGGGCCCCCAGCCGTAGGGCGACGAGATACCCGCCGTAGTCGCGGTCGGGATACCACAGTCTGAGGTCCAGACCGGGGTCGAGGACGACCTTGGTGCCCACTGGCGTGAGCCAGAGCACCCCGAGGTGAACGAGGTTCTCGGCGCCCGTCTGTAGGCTCGTACTGTCGTCAGTCGTCAGCCCATCCTGACGGAAATACGCCCACCCATACCCCTGGACCGTCGAACGCCCGACCTGGTGGGAGAGCCCGAGCTCGCCAATCACGCGTCCCCCCGGCTTGTAGCGGAAGTCGCCGGTCTGAAGCTGCCCGGAGAACTCGTCCGTGGCGAAGTTCGTCCATGTGAGCCCGAAGGTCAGGCGGCTGCGCTCACCGAGGAGGCGGTCGGCGCCGACGCGAATGCGACCCTCGACTCCGGGCTGGTAGTTGCCCGACACACCCCGGATCGGCTGATATCCGCCGACATACCGGAGGGCACCCGCTGCACCGAGATTCCATGCTCCAAACGGGTGCGCCACCGCCAAACCTGTGGTCGCGCCGAACCCGGTTCCATAGTTCGAGACGTAGAACGGGAGGAAGGTCTGCGCCGTGTTGCCGAGCACGCTCAGCTGGTCCTGCTCGACGGTGGCAGCCCCGGTCGGCAGATTGAGGGAGACCGAAAGTACAGCAACGTCTCGGCCGAGGGTGAGGGTGCCCCGGAGCTGGGTGTCGGTAAACCCGTCGAGTTGCTCGACGACTCCGTTGGAGCCTGCGACCTCGGTGTACGCGTAGTTGCTCGTGACGTCCAAGAAGAACTGCCGGCCGATCGGCATTCCGGCGAAGATGGGAACGACGAACTGCGACGCATGGTCGAGGCCGGTGGCGCCGTGGAAGATGTAGGAACGTGCCATCGCGCCTGTCCCGCCGCTGGCCGACGGGTAGATCGGCGACTGCGCCGCGGCGGCGGCGGCGAAGAGCCCGGGGAGCAGCGCTGCCGCCCTCACTGGGGCCGCCGGATCACGATGACGAGGGTGCCGAACGATCCCGGTGGCGTCACCTGCCCACCTCCCACGAGCTCACCCAGCTGGTTCGGGTTGGCGGGAGGCAGGATGCCCTGTGGAGCTTGAATCTGTTGACCGAGCGTCATGCCGGTCGGGATGATGCTGTTGAGGTTGTCGGTGAGGAACCCGCCGGTTGGGGCCGCCTGGGGTGCGGGCGCCATGAGCTCCGCGACAACCGGCAGCGGAAGCGCTACCGCGAGCGCCATTTCGTCCGCTGACACCTCCCCCTGCGCCGCCGCCTCGAATGATGGATCGAGGTTGCTGGCTTCGCGATACTCGGCGGCTGCCTGCGCGAAGTCACCGCGGTCTTCGGCCTCGAGCCCTCGGCTGAAGGCAAGAAACGCCTGCAGATTTGCAGTTGGCCGCTCGGCGAGTGCTTCGCGTTCGGCAGGAGTGAGGACGAGGCCCAGCCGCTCCACCAGCTCGAACAACACGGCCTTCTCCATGTCGAAGATCGCTGCCAGCCGATCCGCAGCAGAACCGGTCGCTGCAATCTCGGTGGTGGCAGTCCGGACGACGCTCACGTCGAGCCGAAGCTGCTGCGATCCTGCAATGTCACCAAGCTGCCCCTGAACGACCTGCCCGGCACGCAACAAGCGGCCCGACCGCGCACCGGAGGCCGGGTCCACCCGCCCTTGCTCAACGAGTTGCAGCTCCTCGACGATGAATTGGACCTGTTGCCGTTCGACCAGCCGCAACGCGCTGATTCGCGACAGGTCGGTGACGAAAACGTGGGCTAGGCCCCGCTCAAGCGGGCGCAACTCTTCCCTGCGACCCGAGTACCTGAAGGGGAACACCGCATAAACGCTTGGCTCGACTGGGAGCTGCGACAGCTGCGCCTCTTGCTCCACCGCCTGCCTTGCGCGGGCCTCCAGCTCGAGACGGGTCAGGACCTGTTGGCGGCCCGCGAGCTGCGAGCGGACACGACCAGGGAGGTCGGCGGCGGCGAGCCGCTGGTAGACCGCTCTGGCGGAATCGAGCTGCCCCAACCCCTCGAATGCCGCGCCCAGCCCGAGAAGGGCGTCGTGGTCGCCGGGAGCGACCGCGAGGCCAGCCTGGAAGGCGTCGCGGGCCGCTGCGTACTGCTCTGCTTCGAGCAAGGCACGCCCGCGCCCGACCGGACTATCTGGGCTGACCCGGCCTGGGCCTGCGCATGCTGCCACTGCCAGGAACATGATGAGACCGAGTTGCGCGTGCCGTCGCTTGGTCCCGCAGGGCGTCATGATATCGCTCCCAGACGCGAGGCCGACGCGGCTGCTCGAGGTGTTCGGCGCGGTGCGCAATGGCGTGCCTGTCACGTTGGCACGGACGGATGGCGCGTCGCCCGCACGGCTGGCTTGAGGCGCTCCCGAGGCAGCTGCGAGACGCGAACGACCGCCTGGCTCAGGAACTCGCCCAAGACGCGCCGCGTGCGAAGGTCCATAGGAAAGTCGAGTACGAGCTCGAGGCGGTATGGAGTTCGATCAGCGGAGATACCCACAAGCGTGAACCCGTGTGCTTCGGGCCGCACCTCGTCGATCTCGATCTCAGTAGTACTCAATTTTTCGGGTTTCATTCGGTCACGCCCGGCTGCATAGGCAATTGAGGTCAGGATACAGCGCCCGAAAAGACTGTCAAGAGCGAGGTTGTCCAGCACCCCTCGGACCGGCTAAATTTACGGCCGTCAAGGAGTTTGCTAATGGGTCGCCGAGGAGTGAAGGAATACCGGGCGCAGGAAGCCCTGGCGTTGATAGCGGCGGATCGGGACGGGGAACGGCTGGTATGCCCGTCCTGTGGCTCGGGCAAGGTGGCCCGCACACCCAGACGCCGGAACGCCAAAGGCCCCTTCGAGCCCAGGCGTGTGACGCTGGCGTGCTCCGAGTGCGGCCGGCAGGCGCTCTATACCCCGGAGGCGCTCGCGACGGTCGAGACGTCCGCACCGCGCTGATGGAGGCCGCTCCGCTTGGCCGGTGACGCCATTCAGATGATGGGCACCGTAACCGAGGTGCTCCCCAATACGACGTTTCGCGTTCAACTCGAGAACGGTCACGAGGTGCTGGCTTACGTGTCGGGGAAGATGCGCAAGCACTACATCCGCATCCTGCAAGGTGATCGCGTGGCCGTTGAGCTCTCGCCGTACGACCTCACTCGCGGACGTATTACGTATCGCTACAAGTAACGTGGATCAGTGCGGGCGGCGAAGCAGGCGATCCCATCGAATTGCCGTTACGTAGGGGAGCGGTCGCCAGCTCGACCTATCGAAACTGTAATAGATGAACATCGGGCTCCCTTTGATGTTCTCCCGCGGCAGGAACCCCCAGTAGCGAGAATCGTACGACTCGTCACGGTTGTCGCCCATCACGAAGTAGCTGTCCTGCGGTACCGCGATCGGCCCCCAGGTCCGGAGGTTCGGCATGTACTGCGCCGTGTCACGGCCAACCAGGTATGCGCCTTGCCAGCGGCGGCTCATCCGCTGCTGAACATCGTCCATCTGAGCCAGCGGGTTGAGGTGCTGCACGTACGGCTCGTCGAGCAGCCGTCCATTTCGGAACAGCGAATCGCGGCGCATCTCCAGCGTGTCCCCAGGGCTGCCGACGACGCGCTTCACGACGTCGAGACCCTCGTCCTCAACGGACTCGAAGACGACGATGTCGTCTCGACGTGGCTCACGAATCGCGGGTAGCCGAACGTTGGTGAGCGGCACTTGCGAGCCGTACAGCGCCTTGTTCACGAACAGGAAATCTCCCACGAGGATCGTGCGCTCCATCGACCCGGAAGGGATGTGAAATGCCTTGACCAGCATCGCCTGAAGGACGAACCACACCGCGAGCGCAATCGCGATCGACTTGAGCCACTCGAGGGCCGAGCGGGCCGTGGACTGCTTCTGCTTCTTCTTCTCACTCATCGTTCCACCCAATTCACCACGAAGATGTTGGTCTCCCCCTCCACACTGCCGTGACGGTTGGACGCGAACGCTAGCCGGCTCCCATCGGGTGAGAACATCGGAAATCCGTCAAATCCTTCGTAGGTGGTCACGCGCTCGAGACCCGATCCATCCAGGTTGACCAGGTAGAGGTCAAAATTTCGGCCTCGAGGGTTCGTGTGGTTCGACGAGAAAATGATCCGCTGGCCGTCAGGGTGGAAGAACGGCGCAAAGTTCGCGCCGCCAAGCTGCGTGATCTGGCGGCGGTTTGACCCGTCCGCGTCCATCACCCACAGTTCCATCTGCGAAGGTTGCACGAGGTCTTGCTCGAGGAGCCGAAGGTACTCGGATCGCTCCTCGTCGGTCTCGGGGTGATACGCCCGGTAGACGATCGAGCGGCCATCGGGCGAGAAGAACGGCCCGCCATCGTAGCCGACTTCGGTGGTCAGCCGGCGCACGTTCGAACCGTCGATGTCCATCACGTAGATGTCGAGATCGCCCTCAGCTAGCGAGGTGAATACGATCTGACGACCGTCCGGCGATACCGTCGCCTCTGCATCGTAGCGGGCCGACCGGTAGAGCGGGGCGATGTCACCTCCGTCACTGCGGGCGGAGTAGATGTCGTAGTCGTAGAGGGCCCACACGTAGCCTCTCGAGAGATCCGCGCGGGGCGGGCAGGCCGGCCCGAGGTGCTCCGTGGACGAATACAGAATCCGCGAGTCGCCGTCGTAGAAGTAGCCGCATGTCGTCCGGCCGTTCCCACTCGAGACGCGTTCCAGGCTGCTGCCGTCAGCCCAAACGATGAACTGCTGGTCACACCCATCGTCGGTCTCTTGACGCTGGAGAATGAGGCGCTGACCATCGGAGGCAAAGTAGGCCTCCGCGTTCTGGCCTCCGAAGGTGACTTGACGCAGCTCATTGAGGTACGTCTCGCCCGCCTCCGGCATGTGGACGACACCGGGTTCGCTGCATGAGCAGCAAACGACCATGGCAAGTAGTGCAGTTGGAGTGCGCATTCGGGCAAAGCTAGCCAGCCACCTACACGGTCGCCAAGACCCCGACGCGGTCAGCGTTGCACGCGTCTGGGAATGAAACGTGCGCCCGGCCTCGTCGCGAGCCGGCCGGCAGCCGCCACCCGGGCGCGCAGTTGGGCTGCCGACCCACCGGGGTGGCCGAACGTGACGTGCCCGGAGTCCGGCAGGAAATCCGTGACAAACGTCTTGGTCGCCACGAACGTCGCCACCTGGAGGTTCCCGCCGGTTCGGCCCAGAGCGGCGATCGGCAGGTCGAACCGAATGCTGTTCCCGGCTACCGTCGGGGTCAGCACCGCCGCGAGCTCGGAGGAGTCGCTCGTCACCCAGCGGGCCAGAAGGGCGACCCCATCACGCGGCTCGAAGAAGTCGACGTAGTAGTCCTCCCGCATCCCGGTGAGGGGGGGGAACCCGTTCACACGGAGCAGAAAGTCCACCCAAGGCTCCACACCCGTGTTCGGATTGTGATCGGTATCCAGATCGATGAACCCGGTCACGTAGTCCGAACTGTCCGGGTCGTCCAAGACGCGAGGACCACCGAACGTGAGCGTGAGGGACACGATATCGGGCCCGTGGGACACGTCGAGCCGGAGGAGGTCGGCGGCACGCTCCGCGAAGAGCGTGTCTGTCGCGAGGGTGTCGCCTAGGGCATCGGCATGCTCGACAGGCGGAGCGCTGCTCGTGCGGAAGAACGCTTCGAAAGGCTCAGCGAGCCCCGAGCCCGTGGGGTCGCTCACACCGCTCGGGCTGGCGGGGGCGAGCACGCGGATCCACTGGTTGAACCCAAACCCACCCTCGGGCCGGAACGTGAGGTGCGTTCCGGCCCCATCGACCTGAGTGGATCCCGTGGCGGGGAGGTCGACCGAGTCCTTTGCGACGATGAGTCCCGTGGCGGCGGTCGCCGGCGCGATCGGCCGAGACCACGTGATGACGACGTTCTCCGTACGGGCGACGTCGACGGCCCCGTTGAGCGGATCGATTGCCAGAATCTCGAGGGGAACGGGCTCTGGACCGGCTGCATCCCCACATGCGAGGACGACGGCAATCAACGCGAACGCGCCAGTGCGACGCACGCCTACTCCCGCTCCATGAACGGATACTCGTACTCGGTTGCCGGCTCGAAGGTCTCTTTGATCGTCCGCGCCGACACCCAACGCAGCAAGTTCATCATCGAGCCGGCCTTGTCGTTGGTACCACTCGCACGACCACCCCCGAAGGGTTGCTGGCCGACGACGGCGCCTGTCGGCTTGTCGTTGACGTAGAAGTTCCCGGCCGCGTGCCGTAGCGCGGCGCGCGCTTCTCGCGCGGCCTTCCGATCCGTGGCGAAGACCGCCCCCGTCAGCGCGTAGGGGGAGGTCGTGTCGACGAGGCTCAACGTCTCGGCCCATCGGCGCTCGGGATAGACGTAGAGCGTGACGACCGGTCCGAAGATTTCCTCGCACATGGTCACGTATTGCGGATCAGTCGTTTCGATCAGTGTCGGTTCGATGAAGTACCCTTCTGCGTCGGACGACCCGCCGCCCGCCAGAATCGTCACGCTGTCTGCTCGCTTCGCCGCCTCGACGTACTCGACGATGCCCGTGAACGCGTTCCGGTCGATCACGGCACCCATGAAGTTGCTGAAATCCTGAACGTCCCCCATCCGAAGCGAGCCGATCATGTCGAGGAGCATGGGTTTGAGCTCGGGCCACAGCGAGTCGGGGACGTAGACGCGAGAGGGTGCGCTGCACTTCTGACCCTGGTACTCGTAACCGCCGCGAACGATCGCCACGGCGAGTGCGCGTACGTCCGCGCTCGGGTGCGCGAGGATGAAGTTCTTGCCCCCGGTCTCTCCGACGAGACGCGGGTAGGTGCGGTACGAGGCAATGTTTTCCCCGGCGCCGCGCCACAGTGATTGGAAGACCTCCGTTGAACCCGTGAAGTGGATGCCGGCGAAGTCCGGGCTCGCCAACACGTGCTCCGTCACCTGAGCGCCCCGCCCCGGCATGAAATTCACCACACCGGGCGGCAGACCAGCGGCCTCGAGGAGTCGGGCGATGACGTACCCCGAGTAGATGGTTGACGTCGCGGGCTTCCAAAGCGAGACGTTCCCCATCAATGCGGGGGCCGTCGGGAGGTTGCCAGCAATGGAGGTGAAGTTGAAGGGCGTCACGGCATAGATGAAGCCCTCGAGCGGCCGATACTCCACGGAGTTCCACGCGCCGGGCCCTTGGATGGGCTGGTCTTGGTATAGGCGCTGTGCAAACTGGACGTTGAATCGCCAGAAATCGATCAACTCGCAGGCAGCGTCGATTTCCGCTTGATGCGGCGTCTTACTCTGCACCAGCATCGTGGCAGCGTTGAGCCGAGCTCGCCACGTCGTGGCCAGAAGGTCGGCGGCCTTGAGGAAGATCGCCGCCCGATCTTCCCACCGCCACGACGACCACTCCCTCCACGCCTCGCGGGCTGCGGCCATTGCCTGCGCAATCTCCTTGGGGCCAGCGAGATGACACACTCCGAGCTGGTGGGAGTGCCGGTGCGGCATGACCGCGGGCACGGTTCGCCCCGTTCGGACTTCCTTTCCACCAATGAGAAGCGGGACTTCCACTTCTTGGCCGGCGAGCTCGTCGAGCATCGCACGGAGCTCTGCACGCTCCGGCGTGTGTGGCGCATATGACTTGACCGGTTCATTCACTGGTTGGGGAACCTTCGCGACGGCGTCACTCATACGGACCTCGGGTGCTTTCGGTCGGAAGATGACAGCGTTCGACGCGGCGAAAGGTAATAGAGCCAGCAGCGAGTGGCAGAACGACACACAGCGCCACTGCGCAGCCGTGTACATTCCCTGGCCATGGCGACCTCGATGCTCCTCGCGAGCACCCTAGTGCTGCTCGCTGCACAGGATACAACACGAGTCGACACTACCGTTCAACTGCGGGAGCTCGTCGTCACGGCGACGCGGCAGCGCGAGGCAGCACGGCTCGAGCAGGCGCCCGCGTTGTCGGTCTCCCGACCCACGCCGGCGGTGCGTGGCAACGCCCAAGTCGCTGCAGACCTGGTGCGAGACCTCGCTGGGGCACAAATCCAGCAGACGAGCGCCGGTCAGGGCGCGATCATCCTACGCGGCTTAACGGGAAACCAAGTCCTCCTGCTCGTAGACGGGATTCCACTCAACAACGGCACCTACCGCGACGGGCCGGGCCAGTACCTCGCGACCATCGACCCCGGCACGGTGGAGCAGATCGAGGTGATCCGTGGACCCGCCTCCGTCTTGTACGGCTCCGATGCGCAGGGCGGAGTTCTCAACCTGATCACCGGCCCGCACACCGACGGCGACGGATCGAGCGTGGGCGCTGCACTTCATGGCACGACGGCCAGTGGGAGCTATCGCGCGCGAGCTTCCGGCCGGTGGTCGACTCCGGGAGTTTCGGTGTCGGCCGGCGCGTCACTCGCACGCGCCTCGGATCTCGAGCCCGGTGGCGAGCTGGGCGCCCAGCTTCCAACCTCGTTTCGTACCGCAGGGGGTGACGTGCGCCTCGACGTCCGGGCGGGCGAGCGGCAGGATGTCACGCAGGTACAGCGTTCACGGCGGGTCGATGGGGCTCGCCAACTTCGAAGCCACGGCGAGCCTCAACGTTCAGCGCGAGGGGCGGTTCGAGCGACGGCGGCTCGACACCGGCGTGCCCGACTCGCTCCAGCAACAGCTCCGAGACGAGGTGCTCACCCCGGGCCTCGCCCTCGTTGGGTCGAGCATCGCAACGCTTGCCGACCGGCTGGTCTCTCTGACTTGGGGTGCCGAGATCTATCGCGATCAGCTCGCGAGTGAGGGCTTCATCGAACACTCGCCGACCGGGGTTCGCACGCCGATCACACGGACGACGAGCGGCGGAAGTGACATTCCCTCGGGCCGGTTCCCCGACGGGAGCACGGCTCGCCGGCTCGGAGTCTTTCTCGCCGGCGAGAGCGATCTCGCCCCATGGCTCTCCGTTTCGATGGGTGGTCGCTGGAGCCAGTTCCGTTCGGAGGCCGAGGTGGGAACGGACTTCGGCGGCCGGGTCGCCAACAGCAGTGCCGACTTCACCGGCCAGCTGGGCCTGGTCACCCGGCCGGGCGAGGACTGGCGTCTCGCGGCGCGTGTTGCCGAAGGCTTCCGGGCGCCGAACTTGTACGATCTCACCAACGTTGGCTCCGTCCCCGGGGGCATTCAGGTCCCGAACCCCGATGCGCAACCGGAGCGGTCGGTCAGTGGGGAGCTCTCAGTCCGGTACGCCACGACGGGTGTTGCAGCGAGCATCACGGCCTACCGCAACTGGATCAGAGACTTCCTCGATCGGGCGCCGGGTGAGTTCCTTGGCGACACGCTTTTCCGCGGCGAGCGCGTCTTTCAGGGGGTCAACATCGGTCGAGCCACGGTGACCGGCGCCGAGGCCGAGCTTGCGTTCCGGCATGGTCGGCTAGATGGCGGCGCGACGTTGCTCTACGCACGGGGCGAACAACGGCTCGCGGATGGCGAGCTCCAACCAATGTCCAAGATCCCACCGCTGGCCGGAAGCGCTCGAGTCCGTTGGTCGTCACTCTCCTCGCCGTGGGTCGAAGCGGGCCTTCGCTGGGCCGCTGCACAGCGCCGGCTGGGCGAGAGGGACCTCCGCGACCCCCGCATCGCATCCGGCGGCACCCCTGGCTTCTTCGTGATCGGCGTCCGCGCGGGCGTCCAGATGGCTAGCGACCTGGGGGTTGCAGCCGGTGCTGAAAACCTGGGGAATCGGCTCTACCGCGAGCACGCCAGCGGAGTCGATGCACCAGGCCGGCACGTGTGGCTCGAGGTCACCTGGCGAACTGGCCTCTAGACGAGCTGACACGACGTCCTAAGACGTTGTGATATAGTTGCTTGAGAATTCGTCAAAACTTCGCAGTTTTTCTTTGACAATCCGCCCGACAATGATTAGGCTTCGCTTGATATGGAACGGGAATTTCCCCAACTCGCCGCCTACAAGGGCGTCCGCCGCGACATCCTGGTCGCGCTGAAACGAGAGCAGCCGCTCGCGGCGAAGGACCTCGCCAACCGCCTGGGTGTGTCGCCGAACGCCATTCGACACCACGTCAAGGAGCTGGAGGCCGACGGGTTGGTCTCCTATCGGCGAGCGCAGCGCGGAGTGGGAGCACCGACGTTTCTCTATCAGTTGGCCTCAGCGGGCGAGACGCTCTTCCCAGCCCAATACGAAGCACCGCTCACGCGGCTTCTGGAGCACGTCGTGGAGCACGAGGGGCGGTCGGCCGCCCTCGCGGTACTCGAGGAGCAGTATGACGAGCTCGAGCGGCGCTTTCGAGCCCAGCTCGTCGGTCTCGCGCCACACGAGCGCGTAGCCACGTTGGCGCGCGTGATGGGCGAGGCCGGCTACATGGCCGAATGGAGTGAGGCGTCCGGCAGGTTCCGACTGACGGAGCACAACTGCGCCATTCGCGCGATTGCAGAGCGATTGCCAGAGGTGTGCGAAGCGGAGGCGAAGTTCTTCGCCGATGTCCTTACCGCGGCTGTCGAGCGGCAGGCGCACATCGTCGGCGGCTGCAACGCGTGCGAGTACTCTGTGACGTTCCAGAACGCTTCGGCGGCGGATGCGCCGGCGTCTGAGGAGCAGCGATGACGACGATCGAGACCCAAGTCACGCAACCCTATAAGTTCGGGTTCGTAACCGACATCGAGGCCGATACAGCCCCACCAGGTCTCAACGAGGACATCATCCGCTTCATCTCGGAGAAGAAAGGCGAGCCCGAGTTCATGCTCGAGTGGCGGTTGAAGGCCTATCGGCACTGGCGCACCATGCGCGAACCCACGTGGGCCAACGTCCGCTACGATCCCATCGACTATGAGTCGATCGTCTACTATTCGGCTCCTCGCGCCAAGACGGGGCCCAAGAACCTCGACGAGGTCGACCCCAAGCTCCTC
>JBDHCY010000068.1:0-14621 GCA_039591795.1 Gemmatimonadota bacterium
GAGAGGCGACGCGTCGATGTCGATCGCGCGGGTGTAGGTGTCGTGGGGTGAGGAGACCAAGTCGTCTCCTGGCCAACCCCGCTGCCGCTCCTCTGCGCTGGAACCCCAGTGTTTGAGCCATCGTTTCGAGAGAGGCCAGGTGGAGAAGGCCAGCAAGAGCACTCCAAATCCCTCAACGGCCTCGACGATGAAGCGGAGCCAGCTTCGGTATTTCATGCGGTCGTTCCCCGGCCCATCCACGCGACCGGCCAGATCATGGGTCCCTCAGGCCGCTCTGGCCTACTCGTCACTCCTTCGGCAACGATTCGATGAACTTGCCCACCAAATCGACGATCGCCCCTTCGAACACCCATCCGGCCCGCGCCGGTAGCTCGTACAACGGATCCGCGGTAGTGACAATGATCATGTCGAGGTCGTCCAGCAAGACGATCAGGTTCCCGCCATGTCCCGCCGCGTAGTCGAACCGACGCTGGCCCACCGTAGCGGACCACCACTGATAGCCATACCCGATGTCGCTGAAGTAACGGCCATATGTGCTGGATGTCCCGTCAGGGTCCTTGATGCCTTCCGAGTACCTTTGCAGCGATGCCCTTACCCAGTCGGCTGAAACGACCCGGTTCCCCCCGTATTCACCGTCGTTGAGATACAACGAGCCGAACTTGGCCATATCACGAGCCGTAACGTAGATCTCCCCCCAGCCCCAGTTGTAGTTATCTGCATCGGTGGCCCAATCGCCCACTTCCGCGTCGATCGGCGAGAAGAGATACTCCTGACCATATGATTCGAGATCTGTATCACACGCCCGGGCCACGATGACCGCAAGGAGATGGGACGTCAGATTGCTGTAACGGAACTCGGTTCCCGGATCGCTTACGAGCGGGAAGTCAGCCAGGCGCGGAATCCAGTGCCAGTTGTCGCTGAAGAAGAGGCTATCCATATACTGGGGCACGCGTTCTTCCCAGGGGTATCCGGCGCGCATCTGCAACAGGTGCTGGATCGTGATCTGCTCCTTGCGCGGGTCGTCTATCTGTCCGGCGAACGCCGGGAAGAAATCCGTCATCTTCTGGTCCACGCTCGACAGACAGCCTCGATCCAGCGCAACCCCGACCATTGCCGAGGTAAAACTCTTCGTCGCCGATTGCCGGCCGGACAATTGCTCTACCGACCCTTCATTGAAGTACCCTTCAGCGATCAGATGGCCGTTCTTGATGACCAGCAGCCCATAGAGGGTCGACAAACCAGTCGCATCGAGATAGAGCTCCGCCACGAGCATCGGATCCAGCCCCTGCTCCGCGGGCGTCGACACCTTCCAATCATCCCCCGGTAGCGTGTGTATTCAACCGCTTCTAGCTCCTCAGTCCGAGGGCGCAGCATCTCCGCAATCTTGGGACGAGTCACTCTGATCTGCTCGTAGTCCAGTTCCAATCCCAGCGGCCCAAGGGATTGTGCGAAGCTGTCGTAGATGCCCTTGACATCATCGAAAAGGAGCTGCAACGGATCTCGACGCAGTGTTCCCAAAGTTGTCCCTCAAATACTTATTCGCACCCTTGTCCAGCAGGTGCGCGACGATTTCCATATGGCAAAGGAAGGCGGCGGCGTGAAGCGCCGTTGCCCCATCGTTGTTCGTGATGTTCAGATCAGCCCCGGCGTCAATCAACGCCCTGGCCACCTCACCTTTGCCAAATGTCGCTGCGGCAATCAGGGGACTGGACCCGTACGCATCCTTTTCATTCAGGTCCGAACCGGCCTCAATGTGCTGCCGAACGGCTGCGATATTCCCCTGCGAGGCTGCCACGTGGAGGCTGACATTGGGAGTTGGGTGCTCCTGTCCGCCAACCGGCAACGGGGTAAGGAGTATGACTGCTAGCATTGCTGTCGTGACTGTTTTCATTGCTACTTCCTCCCGCCAGTCGTAGCGCACCACATGTTCGCAGAAGGTCCAGCCTCAGCGTGTCATTCAAGGCTCGCACGGGAGTTCACGATGGCTTCCTAGCAACTACACACCAAACGCGATGTTTGACCACCATTGGATCGGAGTATCGTCTACTCAGGAGACTACTCAGAGCATCATCGAAGCGCAGCACCTCAGATGGAGAAAGGCTGCCAGAGCCCACTCCGTTGGATGTCCGCATTCGCCCACGCCAACGAGCATGCGAGAACTCTTCATCATGATCGTAGCAAAACACCTCGACTAGTCTAAATCCGCCGTGGATCACTTCGTCGACGTGCTCAGGAAACATTCCTGTCGATCCAGCCATGGCCCATGACGGATTGAATTCCAGTATCAGATCCTCAGTGTCGCGTGCCGCAGGAGTATGCTCTGCCAAGTAGGAATAGTTGGCGATAGCCAGGACGCCGCCCGGGCGAAGAACACGTTGTATTTCCACCATTGCCGCGCCACTGTCGAACCAATGCCAACACTGGCCGGCAGTCGCCAGGTCAAACGAGCTCGCATCCAGACCGGTATTCTCCGCGGCGGCAATCCTGAAGTGCACCTTGTCCTCCAGGTCCCGTTCTTTCGAAACGCGGTTTGCCGTGGCTATTTGTTCCGCAGATGTATCGATGCCCACGACAGAGCTGCCCAGCGCACCAAGTTCTAATGCGATCGTCCCCGGACCAGTGGCAAGGTCGAGCGACCGGGATTCTCCAATACGAGCAATGGCGTCGATTCGCTGATAGAAAGACGCGGGAAGCCCCGGGCGATGGGCTGCGTACTCCTCGCTGTGTCTTCCGAAATCTATATTGCCCATGAGTCGCTAGAGCATATTAGATGGCGGCTTCCCCTGACACCTTGCGCCGCCTTCCCACTCTTGGTCGCGCCTCGCCGGTCAGCGAACGCCGGCCTCAGATCGGCTCGTCGACCTCGGCCGGATCCCGGGTACCGAAGATCCGTTCGTACTCCAGTCGATGCTCTTCCTTCAGCCGAGCCAGGCTGATCTTGCCGGTGAAGATCGACTTGTCGAGCGGGAACACTTCCGGCCGCAGGATGACGCCCCACGTGTGCCACAGAATCACGACCAGCACGGCGAACGTCGCCTCGAGTCCGTGCATGACACGGGCGCCGGCCAGAATCGAACCCGGCAGCAGTCGCGATGCCGGGTCCGTCATCATCAGCAACAGCCCTGTGACCGTCATGAGTGTGCCGCCGAGCAACAGGCCCCAGTACTCGAACTTCTCGCGGAAATCGAACTTGCCCACCTTTGGCGCCGGCCCCCGGCCAAACATGTGACGGAGCGTCTGCCGCACCTCGGTGAAGTCCTTCCGTGTAGCGAACATCACAGGGAGACTGCGCTTCCTGACGATGCCGTACGCGGCCCTACCAACGTGCAGCACCAAGAGCGTCACGAAGAACATGCCGGCTGCCCTGTGGACAAGCCGCGTGGAGGCGATGCCGCCAAAGAGCTGGATGAGCCAGTTGCCGACCGACGACGCCGGCCACGCCTGTGGCAGTCCCGTGAGCACGAGCAGCGTGAAGCTCGTCATCGCGAACAGATGCTCGATCCGCTCGATCGGGCTGAACCGCGTCACGCCGATCTTTGATTCGGCCGCGTCGTGCACGCGGGCGTGCCTCTTCTTGAACTGGTGCCTGATATCGAACAGGATGTGGATCAGCAGTCCACCCAGCACGAGAGGAATGAATACGTAGTAGAACAGCCGGATCGCCCACACGATGACGCCGTTGTTTCTGCTGACGGGCTCGTGGCCCAGCCACGCTCCTGCGATCTTCGCATCCGCGGTCTCGTGGCAGTCGAGACAGACCGCAGCCATGTCGCCGCGATCCATCCATGCGACATCGTGTGCACCGTGGCAGTCCGAGCAGATCAGCACGTCGGGTTGTGCCGTGCCCGCCACGTTCTGCCGCTGGAACTGCATTGTCGCACCGTGGAAGTCATCGGCGTAGGACCTGCCCGCCATTGACGGCAGATTGTAACGGCGCGTCAACTCGTCGTTCGAGTGGCACTCGACGCACAGTGCAGTCGCCTCACGCCTCGCAGCAGCAACCGACAGTGCCGGCCCGTGGCTCGGATGACATGTGACACAGCTTGGAACGTCAGGGTTGGCTGTATCCGAGATTGCGCCGGCGTGAGCGCCTTGCTCGTAGCGCGAAAGCTCCGACGCATGACACGACCCGCAGCGCCTTGTGATGGGGGCGATCGCCTCTGCGACCGGCGGGTCCGCGTGAGCGGAATGGCAGTCCGTGCAGATCGGAGCGCCCTCGACGTCCGGATGCGAGGACTCGACATCGACGTGACAGGCCGAACACAACGCCGACCGGGTCTGCGCTGCCCTCGCAGAATCCAGAGGCATCTCCCCATGCCGGTCTCTCGAGTGGCATGACAGGCACGCGACAGCCGCGCCGTGGGCAGTGGCGCGTAAAGCGTCCACCGCATGGCATTCGGCACAGACTTCCTGCTCGATCCCCGCCGGAGCGGCCTGCTCCTGCGTGTCTGGCAACGCCTGCCTCTGCACGGCAGGGCGCGATTGCTGCTCGGTTTTCGCCGCCAACGGGGAGGCCGTGATCGTCAGAGCCGCCAGACTCATTGCCACGGCCCCGAGGGCCGGCGCCGCGATCCAATGCCTGGCCGCCCGCGCCCCGGTGTGCGGCTCACCAAGCGTGCGCGAGACCGCCCACCTGGGATCTCGTGCGCCGCTCGCGCGCTCGATCCGCGTCGTCATGACCACCTCCGACACCCAGTCCTCAGGCCCTTGCCCCCCAGAATGACGACTTGATCTCCCGCGCGAGCACCCAACCGAGTGCCCCGATTCCGATCACCGGCAGGAACACGACGAATGCAAGCCCCAGGAATGGAGCCGCGACAACCATCCCGAGGGTCTTGACGAGCGACGGCTCGGCGACGGAAGTCGTCTCTTCAACCACCCCCTCGACGACCGTAGCCTGTTCCGCCGCTTCGGCCGGAAGGGGTGTCTGCAGGCCGGACCGACCCTTCAGCACCTCCGTGGGGATCATCATGGGAACCCGGTCCGGATCGAGCGCCCGCTCGACCGCGTGTGCTAGGACATCCGGCGAGACCGGCTTCTCGAGATAGTCCACTGCGCCTAGATCGCGGACGCGCCACTCCAGACGTGTGTCCCCGTAACCTGTAAGCATAATGAAACGGGTGTCCGGCTGCCGCTCGTGCAGCCACTCCAGCAACTCAAGACCATCCTTGCCCGGCATCCGCAGGTCCGACACCACCACGTCCACCGGGTGACGGGAAAGCTGATCGATCGCGCTGGCACCGTCGGGAGCGGTCGTCGTGGCGACGCCGCGATCCTGAAGGAAGCGCTGCCAGCTCGTGCGAACTCCTTCCTCGTCGTCCACAAACATCACCTGGCTATTGCCCAACATGGTTCACCTGCCTTTCGTGTGGGCGGTCCGGGTCAGCCTGCCGCCAGACATCGTTCCCGCCGCTCGTGCATGCGAGTCACGACGGACGCCAATTGAACCGCGTCCTGCCCGTCCGGCTCCATTGGAACCAGATCGACATCACAGGCGGTCAGGTACCCCGCCACCTCCAATGGCAGCGGGGTTTCGGTCACGGCGACTTTCTGGATCCCCGGATGCTCCACTGCCAACCGGCCGATGACGACCAGAAGATCGCCCTTCGGCCGCTCGTGCAGGTGGAAGATCAGAACGGGGATCGAGCCCGGTGGATGCTCGTCGAGCAACTGCTCCAAGCTCGTGTAAGACGCCACCCGGCAACTGCGCCGGGACAGGTTCGCCGCGACCGAAGTTCCTTCCCGGGAATCGGAGAGCATGACCGCTGCTCGTTCCTGCATGACTTCCACCTCCGATTCTCTCGGGCTGCCCGTCGCCCCGCCGATTTCGTGGGGTGTCCGGTTCTCAGCCCTTCGACCGACCTCTTTCTATATCACGCGCCGTGCCAGCTTTCTGACGATCCGTCCGACACTAGCTAAATACGTTTAGATATTGGTGTTACGCGTCTTGATGCGGTGAGTGAGTGGCGCTCGTGAACCTTGTTGTGTATACGCGCTTCATACACCTCGCGTCTCAACGGGACGAACCGCGGACTCACCTGGCCTGCGCGATCGGTGCGGTGGCCCCGGAAACCGGTCAACGTGTGCAGGTCTGCAGAGAATTCCGGCCCTGGAAGGGGTGTGTATCAGTTCAACACGGGTCGGCGATGCACCTGCTGCCCTCAGGAAACCGGGCCGGGCGAGTCCGGCCCTGCCCCCTCCTGACTCTGCGCGCGCCCGGGAAGTGTGATACCGTGCCTTCGCATCATTGCGTGGAGATTCGGCCTCAGAATGCCGACGGCGCGCGCGGCATGGGACACGTTCCAGCTCGCGTTCTTCAGCGCCTTCAGCACGAATAGTTTCTCAAGCCGGTCCACGGCCTCGGCCCGCAGTTCCTTCTTCTTTTGTGCGAGCCCGTGCGCATCGACCGGTACTTCATCCCATTCAGAAGTCGGGTGCTCGCCGACGACGGTCGGCAGCTCATCGACATCGATGAGGTTGTCATCGGCCAGCAGGTATGCTCGCTCGATGACGTTCTGCAGTTCCCGGACATTGCCGGGCCAGTGATGCAGCTCGAGGGCCGTCAGCGCACGTGGCGTGATACCGTCGATACGCTTGTCGAACTCGCCGGCGAACTGGGTGATGAAGTGGTGCGCGAGGAGCGGGATCTCTTCTGTTCGTTCGCGTAGTGGCGGCAGTTGGATCGTGAAGACGCTGAGTCGGTAGAATAGATCGTCTCGGAACGCGCCATCATCGACCATCTCCTTCAGGTCCCTGTTCGTTGCCGCGATCAGTCTGACGTCGACGGAAACCGCCCGGTCCGATCCGACCGGCCTGACCTCGTGCTCCTGGATCAGTCGGAGAAGGCTGCCCTGGATGGACGGTGAGATGGTGCTGATCTCGTCGAGGAACAGGGTGCCGCCACGCGCCGCTTCGACCAGGCCCTTACGGTCCTTCACCGCCCCCGTGAATGCGCCACGGACGTGCCCGAACAGTTCACTCTCCAACAGCGACTCCGTCATAGCCGCACAGTCCACGACCACGAACGGAGCATCCTTGCGTGGACTATTGTAGTGAATCGCACGGGCGATCAGCTCCTTGCCCGTGCCAGTTTCGCCGGAGACGAGCACCGTGCTGTTCGCCGGAGCCACCCGCTCGACGAGCTGGATGACCTTCCGCATCGGGGCTGACGAGCAGATCACATTGCCGATGCGGTAGCGCGTTTCCAGCTCGGACCGTAGCCTGCGTGTCAGCCCGATCAGATGTCTGCGCTCGAGTGCGCGCGCGGCCGAGACGATCAGCTTGTCTGGGCTCACGGGTTTCTGCAGGTAGTCCGTTGCGCCGAGCTGGATCGCCTCGACCGCCGTCTGGATCGTCGCATGTCCGGTTACGATGATGACCTCCGTGTCGGGCGACACGGCTCGCGTCTCCCGCAGGAACTCGATGCCATCCATCTCGGGCATGCGGATGTCGAGCAGAAGAAGATCGAAGTTCTCGCTCCGGATCAGGGCCAGGCCCGTACGTGCGGACGTCGCCGTGGCCACGTCGTAGCCTTCCTCGCTCAGAACGCGTCGGATGCTCTCGCAGACGACCGCCTCGTCATCGACGGCCAATACCCGGGGTGGCTCGGTCCAGTCGGGTGCTTCACTCATGGGGGGGGAACTCCGGGAAGTGGCTCGGCGACCGGCAGGAGGACGGTGAATTCCGTGCCGCTCTCGCCATCGCTGTCTACGAGAATGACGCCGCGATGCCGCTGGATGATCGCGTGCGACACCGAAAGGCCCAGGCCGGAGCCCTGCCCGACCGCCTTGGTCGTGAAGAACGGGTCGAAGATCTTGCCCAGGTTGTCGCGCGGTATGCCCGGTCCGGTATCCGTGACACGAATGCGGAGCAGCCAGTCACGCTTCGGCGGCGGCATCTTCACATTGGCGTATTCGCTGCGGGCCACTCGTTCGACACGAACCGTGATTCGGCCACCAGCCGGCATCGCCTGGACCGCATTGAGCAGCAGGTTGACCAGGACCTGCGTGATCTGCACCGAATTCGCCTCGATGGGCGGTGCGTCATTCGCGATCGATACGTCGGCCTCGACACCGTTCCCTCGCATCTCGACCTTCAGGATGTTCACCGCGCGATCGATGATCGTTGACACGTCGCACAACTCGATTTCGTGGTTGGTCGATTGATCGCGCGAGAAGTCGAGCAGTGTTCTGATGATCGCCCCACACCGGTCGGCTTCGTGTAGGATCATGCGCACGTCCTCGTACTCCTGCGAAGCGGGGGGCAGCTTTTTCTGCACGAGGTGGCCGAACGTCACGATCGCCATGAGCGGGCTGTTCAATTCGTGCGCGATTCCAGCCGCGACCAATCCCACCGAAGACAGCTTCTCCGCCTGCACGACCTGGAACCGCGCCGATCTCAACTCGTCCGCCTTCTGCGCGACCTTGGCCTCGAGGTTCTGTTGTGACGTGTTCAGGCTCTCGATCATCTCGTTGAACGACCTCGCAAGAAAACCGATCTCGTCCGTCGCGCCCGATGGAACCTGGAGCTCGTAGTCGCCAACCGCCACCCGCCGCGTCGCGGCGATCAAGCGGTTGATCGGCCGACGAATCGTCTGCCGAACCAGGAGGAGCAGCGACCCCGTTATCAGGATGACGGCGCCGATCGAAAACAGTGTCGCCTGGCTGGTCGACGCGAGCATGCGCGCCTCCGCGGAATCGAGCGACATCGTCACGTCCAGCACGCCGAGCACGCTCTGCGCGGCAGGCGACTCGTGGCAACCCGATGGATGACAGCCCGGTTCATTGCGGATCACGGCAATCGTGGACAGGACCCGGCCGTGCTCGGGATGGTCGTACACACGCGACCGAGACTCCAGATCCAGTTCCGTGAACGGTCGGGACATGCTATGACACTGCACGCACGCCTCCGACCGCTTGTCCACGACTCGACCAACCTCCTCCGCGCGTGACGAGTAGGAGATCCGCCCTTCCTTGTTGAACAGTCGGACACCCGCAATCCCGAAGTGGCCGCCGACCGACTCCATCACCTCCCGCACGCCGTCGCGGCGGTTGCCGAGCATGTCGTGGTTGATGCTCAGCCGGATCGTCTCGGCGACGCTCTCCGAACTGTGCACGACTTCGGCGAGAATATGGCTGCGCTGCTCACGAATCAGGATGAAGGACAGCGTCGCCACCCCTCCGAGCGTCAGGAACCCTGCGAGAAGGGCGATACGCGTACTCAGCCGCTGCGGCATGACAGCAGATACGTCAGCGATCGTGGACTCCGTTCCGGCCGAAGGGCTTTGCTTCCGCCCCGGCTTCATGAAGAATGGGACCAGGACGATGAAGGAGCGATGAGAAAAGGACGAACGTGAATCCACCTCAGGGCGTACCGGTCGCCTGGATCGATGTCAAAAATACTTGACATTACCTCTGGTGTCGAGTATATTAGACATCCTGTCCAACAAAGCCGACATCTCGATCACCCGAGGAGGCGCGATGCACGCGTCGTTTGAGGAGAAGAGCGTCTGGATCCAGCTGGTGAGCACGGTCGCGGTACTCGGCGCCTACTTCGTCGTGGCAGCGCTCATGCTGTCAAAAGGCGTCACCACCGTCATCGCATTCGTGCCGCTTTTCATTGTGCCGGTTGCCCTGCTGGTGGTCGTGCTCACAGTTGGCCACGTGGTCGTAGCGATCACCGCCAGGCCCGACGGTCGCGACGAGCGCGACCGGATCATCGAGTGGCGGGCCGAGAGCAATTCATCCTGGATCTTGGGTGTTGGCGTGCTCGCCGCGCTCACTGGCCTGGTCGTGTCCCTCGACAATGTCTGGATCGCGCACATGCTGCTGCTCTCCATGCTCCTGTCTGAAGTCGCGAGGTTCATCTTCCAACTCGTCTATTATCGCCGGGGTATGGAGAAGTGAGCCGATCAACCAAGATTCACAATCGAATTAGAACGCTTCGGTTCCACCACGGGGAGATGACGCAGCAAGAACTGGCCGATCAGATCGGCGTAACCCGGCAGACGGTTAACGCCATCGAGGGCTGCAAGTACTCTCCATCGTTGGAGGTAGCCTTTCGGATCGCCCAAGTGTTCGACAAACCGCTCGAAGACGTGTTTCAGTATGGCGCGCAGCCGGAGTGACACGCTGCACTACTCGACGCTCGGCTGTCCATTACCGGCCTGCTGATCTCGGCAAGACGGTCTCCCGGCCTCCGACTCCGAAGGAGATGATGGCGTCTACCGCCCCAGTCGAGTCTCGCCGAAAACGCATCGCCGTACCACTTGCAGGGATGTAGTACCGCTGCCCTTCAATGGGATAGAATTCGTTCGAACCGCGGAAGAGCTTGCCGTCGATCAGCGTAATCTCCGCTGTCCCGAAGGATCCGACCAGCGACGTGGCCGCCTCGAATTGCTCGGCTACAGGTGGAGGAAGCGGGATGGCAACGGCGGATTGCCCGACCAAGACGTTCTGAATCTGCTGTCGTAGCTGCCAGTTGGCCGCCGACTGGAGGTTGCTGAGGAACACGAAGATCAGATTCTCGGACGGCAGCACATCGACGGAGGCTTCATATCCATTCGTTCTGCCCGTCCAGCTGTGCCAGGTCGTTGCGTCGCCACCGAACACCTCCTGCGAAAAGTCCTCGCCGAAGACACCGGCCCGAACTGCCCGGGCGAAGTCCAACAGGTCCTGCGCTGTGGCGAAGACAGACCCCGCGCCCGTGAGGAAGCGCAGATCCTTGTAGGGTGCACTCTTAACGACGATCTGCCGGTCCTCGGCTCCGAGTCGATACGGCATCGCTCTCCGCGGCATCAAGCGCTGCCCGGTCTCGCTCATGGCCGCAGTCATTCCGGCCGGGTCGAACACACGCTCGGTCAACACGGACTCGAATGGCTTGCCCTCGATGACCTCGATCACCCTCGCGAGGCAGGTAAACCCCGCGCTGCTGTAAAGCCTCCGGGCTCCGGGCTCGAAGAGTAGGCCCGTCGCCTGGACTCGCTCAACGATTGCCGAAGGACGCAGGAGCTGGGTTTCGTCGATCGCATTGGTCACCCTGTGCGGAACCCCCGACCGATGCGTGAGCAGGTGACGGACTGTGGGAACACCTCCGCTTGGCCCACGCGGAAACCCGGGCACGTATCTCTCGACCGGTGCATCGAGATCAACCCGACCGGCCTTCGCAAGGACATGGGCGAGGGCCCCCGTCAGCGGCTTCGTGATCGACGCGAGGCCGAAGCGGGTGGACGGTGAGTTGGGGACACGGAGTTCCCAGTTGGCAAAGCCATAGACCTGCTGGATGAGAATCTGGTCTTCTCTAGCGGCAAGGACGACCCCGCTAAACAGTCCGGCTTGGGCCTGCGGAACAACCAGCATCTCCACACGGCTGGCGACGGTTGTGAGGGTCTGCTCACTCGGTACCCGCTGAGCCAGCGACGGGGCGCCGGCCATGAGAAGAGACATCGACAGCGCCAAGCCGCGAGTGGTCTGCCGAATAGTCATCCGTGTGCCTTCGGTACAGCTTGCATTCTGCCCTCGGAACTCGATTGCGGCCTAAGCCTGCGAACTGAGCGCCCGGAGGCCTCTAGAGGTCCATCTCCATGAAGACCGTGATGGCGCGGTACTGATCGAGCTGTTCAGTTGCCTGGTATGACTGCATGCTGTTGTCGTCGTACGGACTGATCTCGCTGAAACCGAGCGATCTGTAGAGTGAATGTGCCGCTTCCAAGAACTCCAGACTCTCGAGCTTGAGTTTCTGGTATCCTATCGAGCGCGCGTCATCGATTAGCTGCTCGGCTATCGTGCGGCCGATGCCCATCCCTCGCAAGGCTGGTGGAACATACATGCGCTGTACCTCCCCCACACCCTCGTCCAGTCTCTTCAGACAACCGACACCGGCGATGTTGCCTCCGTAGCGAGCAAGGTAGAACCGGCCTTCCGGAGGGTGGAACTTGTGCGGATCCGACAAGTCCGATTGCACCATGGCCTCAACGTCAAACTCGATGGCGTAGTCGTGTTGAATACGACTATTCAGCCACTCCAAGTACTCGCGTATCAGCGCACCCGCTTGCTGCCTCTGCTCCTCGCTCTCCACATGGAGAAACTGGATTGATTCCACAATGTCACCGTGCCAAGTCGGTGGAAGACACCTAATCGTCGTCAAGGCTGGGGCGCGACGCTCTCCAGAAACAACTGATACGGCTGGCCCGCACGTCGAACAGCTGCGAATGCTATCGAGCGCCCGTCTGGCGACCACGACGGTTCAGTGACACGATGATAGCCACGCCCAGCACGCGCCTCCTCCTCGCCCGTCTCGTTCAGAATCCGGAGCGAGCGAACCCCGTCGAGGCCAATGCTCACCATCACCAGCCTGTCGCCCCTTGGGCTCCACGACGGGCAGAAATCGTGGCCAGGTCGGCTCGTGAGACGGGTCACATGGCCGGAGCGTTGATCGAGGACGTAGACCTCGTCGTCCTGGCCGCCTGTGTCTCGGCGCGAGAAGAATGCGAGGCGCCACCCATCTGGTGACCATCTCGGCCATAGTCCGGCCTCGACTGCTATGATCACCGGATTGGAGCCTGGCTCGACGACGCGTACGGTCCGGATGTCCACAGAATCGGCCAGTTGCCGCGAAAAGGCAATCTCGTGGCCATTCGGAGACCACGCCGGGTAGAGTTCGTCGCCAGGCGCCGCAACCAACCGCACGACCTCACGGCTGCGAACGTCGAGAACGTGAAGGTCCCTCTCACCGCTGCGGTCGCTGACGAACACGAGCCGTCCACCATCTGGGGACCAGGCGGGATAGCGATCGTTCGCGTCTGAGTGGGTCACGCGCTCGACCACGCCTGTCTCCACTTCCAGCACATAGATGCTCCAGTTTCCGCTTCGGTTGGACTCGAACGCAATCCGTGCACCGTCTGGACTCCATGCCGGAGCACGGCTGGCGGAGTCGCCATCCGTCACCGCACGACCCGTAGCCTGCTGCGCGACCAATGCAACTGGGAATGCATGGAGCATGATCACCATCAGGCCGTGTCGCCATAGTGAGAACCGGTCCTTGCGCATGTCAGACAGGAGGCAAACCAAAGCACTCACTTCTTGTACCCGACGAGCTCGTAGTAGCGCTCCTTCGGTTCCCCGGTCCACCCGTTCACCCCATGCCTCGGCAGCCACCACACGTGAACGATCAAAGCACCCAACAGGGGAATCGCCAAGGCCCCGAACGCCCACGCTCGGCCGACGGTCGCCGACAGGGACAGGACGATCCCGAGCACGATCGCGACTTTGAGTAGACGCCGCCACTTCGGCCGGTGCTCCTCGAAGTGGCCGAACAGAATGCTGCCGACGGCGAAGATGCCTAGGACGATCGCGGCATCAAACCAGAGGACATCGGTCTCCCACATGAGCGCGTTCCACCTCGCTAGGGGGCGGGATGCAGACTAACGCCTCGTCAGTCGA
The DNA here is from genome assembly GCA_039591795.1 of Gemmatimonadota bacterium. Classification (GTDB taxonomy): domain Bacteria; phylum Gemmatimonadota; class Gemmatimonadetes; order Gemmatimonadales; family GWC2-71-9; genus JBDHCY01. The sequence continues at coordinate 13,440 of JBDHCY010000068.1, forward strand.
CTGCGGCCGCTGAAAGCGCCGTCAGGCACGCCAACTGGCAAGCTTGATGTCAAGCAACATGGTTGCGTGTGCCAGGGAGCGGCGCGACTTGACGTCGATTCGAATCCCTCTGCCCTCGACGTACTTCTTTGCGTTGACCAACTGGCTGATTAGATCTGGCGGCAACTTGCTCTGTTCGGCGATTGAAACGCCCTTGTCGCCGAGTACGAAGGTGGCTGTGAAGAAACCGTCACGTGCAGTAAGGAAGCACAGATTCCTCTTCCCGACGAGGAGCTTCAGCGACCAACCATAGTTCTTGCCGTAGTACTTCCATTCCTCGACGACCCGTCCTTGGACATGCTGCTTCAACTCATCCCAGTACTTGCCTCTAGCTTTCAGCGCCTTGGCAAGCAGGATGGGAGTTGGCGCGGTGGCCTTGTCCAAGAAGAGATTCTCTGTCGTAGCTGCCATATGGTCGAGTCCCTCAGGTAGTACCACCCAAACGGCTTGGAATCCTGCTGTCGCCCACGATGCCGACCCGGAGCGCGAGCTGCAAGGCGAGCGCTCCAGACCCTACGATGCGCGTCCACTCGTCACGCGGTGATCATCACTTTCCCTTGGGGTTGGTCCTCGATCATGTGCCGGAATGCCTCACCCACCTCGGTCAGCGGGTAGGTACTGTCGATGATCGGCGTGATCTTCCCGGCTTCGAGGAGTTCCCTGAGGACGGCCATCGCGTCCTTTCTGCTTGGCAACGGCAAGCCCGGACCTCGCAGTTGTTTCACGAAGCGTGAGAACAACATCAATTTGAAGAAGTAGGGGATGATTCCTAAAACGTGATTGCCCGCCGCTCCGAAGTTGTCATACCCTATGAGGACGTATCTCCCGTCAGGTGTGAGTGCACGCTTGCAGGCGGAGAACGGGTAGTTCCCCGGAACGTCGAAGATGAGATCGTAACGAACGCCGCGTCGAGTGAAGTCCTCCTTGGTGTAATCGATGACTTGATCTGCGCCCAGCGAGCGCAGCATGCTCAGCTTGCTCGTGCTGTCCACGGCGGTCACGCGCGCGCCGTAGGCCTTCGTGATTTGTAAGGCGAGAGAACCCACACCACCCCCAGCGCCGTTGACCAACACCTCCTTGCCCGGGAGGCTCTGGCTCGCGCCGCGCAGATTCATCAGGGCGATGAATCCTGAAGTGGGGACG
>JBDHCY010000069.1:0-14586 GCA_039591795.1 Gemmatimonadota bacterium
AAGGGAGAGACGGTGGCTCAATCGCAGGATCCAGCTCGGGCTCGCATCCTCCGAGCGGCTGGCCGTGAGTTTGCCGACTCTGGGTTCGCGGGTGCTCGAATCGCGCGAATCGCTGCTCGGGCGGGGGTGAACAAGCAGCTCATCTTCTACTACTTCCAGAGCAAGGAGGGGCTCGGCCGCGCCGTCATCGAGTGGGCAGCAGGCGCCTTTGCCGACCTGGTCCATGCTCTTCGAATCGACCAGACGGCCCCCCGGGCCCGACTTGCCCAATTGGTCGCTGCCCAGTTCGACTTGCTCGCTGCCCGGCCCGACCTCGTAGCACTTCTCAGCCGAGAGGCGGCTGCTCGGGGAGACCGGAGCACGTTGACGCCCGCAATCAATCGTCTAGTCGCCGTGATCGCAGAAGGGCAGGGACGGGGAGTATTCCGAGACGATATCGACCCCCACCTGCTGGCCTCACAGACCCTCGTCTTGATGATGGGTTACCTGCAATTCGAGGCGGTTCTTGCGGCCAGCGCTCCACCACTTGGAATGGGCGAGCGCCGTTTGGAGGAGCGATGGCGAGACGAGCTGGTGAAGCTCGTGCTCCGTGGGGCTCTTACCGGGCCGCCTTAGCAGCGAGGCCTGGTTCTTTGGGTCCGTTGCTCGCCGCGGCTGGCTCGCTCGGCTGCTGAAGGGCTGCAGCCAGCACCTCGTCCAACGTGTCCACGAGGTGCACCTGCAGGCCTTTACGGACGTCTTCAGGGATGTCGTCGAGATCCCCTGCGTTTTCCTTGGGGAGCACGATTTCGGTGATGCCGGCGCGTACGGCGCCGAGCACCTTTTCCTTGACCCCGCCAATGGGCAGAATACGGCCTCGCAGAGTGATCTCGCCGGTCATGGCCACGTCGTGGCGGGCCGGATGGCCACAGAGCACACTCACGAGGGCCGTTGCCATGGTGACGCCAGCCGAGGGACCGTCCTTTGGCACGGCCCCGGCGGGGACGTGAATGTGGACGTCGCGGTTGAGCAAGCCTGCGCCAGGAATGGCGAGCTCTTCGGCGTAGGATTTCGCAAACGTCAGTGCGGCCCGTGCCGACTCCCGCATCACATCGCCGAGCTGTCCGGTGAGCACGAGTCGGCCGCGCCCGGGCATCAGGCTCGCCTCCACGAACATGATGTCGCCCCCGGCCGGCGCGTAATACATCCCCGTGGCTACCCCGATCTGCGGCTCTCGCGCTGCGCGCTCTGGATGCACCTTGGGGCGACCGATGAGCTGCTCGACGTCGTCCGACGCCACCGTCATCCGCTCGACCTCGCCAGCTGCGATCCGTCGCGCGACTTTCCGAGCGAGCTTGCCAAGCTCGCGCTCGAGTTGCCTGACGCCCGCCTCGCGGGTGTAGTGTGAGATGACCTCACCTACGGCGTCGTCAGTCACGCCGAACTGATCCGCGTTGAGACCGTTGTCGGACCGCCGCCGAGGCACGAGGTATTGCTTGGCGATCGCCAGCTTTTCGGCCTCCGTGTAGCCACTGAACTCCACGAGCTCCATCCGATCGACGAGCGGCGGGGGGATGGCTTGCAGGAGGTTGCCCGTTCCAATGAAGAGCACCTCGGAGAGATCGAACGGCACACCGAGATAGTGGTCGGTGAAGGAGTCGTTTTGCGCCGGATCGAGGACCTCGAGAAGTGCCGCTGCCGGGTCGCCCTGGAAGGAAACCCCGAGCTTATCCAGCTCGTCCAGAAGGAACACGGGGTTTTTGACGCCCGCCTGCTTCATCCCCTGGAGGATGCGTCCTGGCATGGCGCCGACATATGTCCGTCGGTGCCCGCGGATGTCTGCCTCGTCTCGCGCTCCCCCGAGAGAGATACGCACGTAGGGACGACCCATGGCGCGTGCGATCGACTTCGCGATTGACGTCTTTCCAACGCCCGGCGGGCCCACGAAGAGTAGGATCGAGCCTTTCGCGCGCCGGTCGTCCTCGTTGCCCGCCTGCTGCTCCTCGGTGGTCTCGCTCTCGCTCGCCTCGCTTCCCGCCCTGAGCTGTCGCACCGCCAGGAATTCCAGGACATGGTCCTTCACGTCTTGGAGCCCATAATGATCCTCATCGAGCACTTCCTCGGCCCGTTTCAGATCCAGGTGCTCCTCAGCTCGCTCGTCCCACGGCAACTCGGCGACGGTCTCGAGGTAGGTGCGGATGACCTGCGCCTCCATCGATTCGCGCCCGACACGGCGCAGCCGGGTCAGCTCTCGGTCTACTTCCTTGCGCGCCGCCTCAGGGAGATCGATTTCGGCGAGCCGTCGGAAGAGCTCCTCCGTCTCAGCGCTTTCGTCTTCGTCACCTAGCTCACGCTGAATCGCCTTCATCTGCTCGCGCAGCAGCATCTCCCGCTGGCGCTCGCCTAGTTCTTCCTGCACTTGCGACTTGATCTGCTCCTGCGCCTCGGACACGGCGATCTGTCGCTGCACGTGGACGAGAATTCGCCGGAGGCGGTCTTCTACGTCAAGAGTCTCGAGGAGCGTCTGTCGGTCTGGTGTGCCGATATCGAGGTAGCCGGCGACGAGATCGGCGAAACGGGCTGGATCGGCCACGCCCGCCAATACGTGATTGACGACCTCTTCCGGCAGGCCGGATTTCTGGCCAAGCTCGGCAGCCCGGGAACGCGTTTCTCGGTAGAGTGCGACGAAAGCCGTGTCGTCGGGGTTGACTGGCGGAATCTCCTCCCCGCGCCGCACGACCGCCTCGATGAATCCTTCTCTCTCCGTATACTGAAGCACCACCGCACGCTGCTCACCGTGCAGGATGAGTTGTACGCCTCCAAGACCGCGTTGCAGCTGCCCGATCTTGGCCACCGTCCCGACACCGTACAGGCCATCGGGGGTCACATCTTCCACGTTCTCCCGCTGAGCCACCGTCAGAACGAGGCGTGTTTCCTCCTTCACGGCGGCCTCGATCGCCTTGAGCGTTCCAGACCGGCCTGCACCAATCGGAGCTGTCACCCCTGGGAACAGAACCATGTCCCTGAGAGGCAAAACAGGCAGGGTCAGACGCTCGGGCGTGTTGATCGGAGTCTCGTTCATATTGGCCTGCTACCCTGGTTTGCACCTGTTGTGCCACCGAAGTCTGCCAATTGGTCAGCACTTCACGGGCTGCCGAGCCGCCGGCCTGGCAGCGTATTTGCTTGAAAGGAGACCCCGGGGAGACCGGCTGCCGCTTTGACGTGATGCCCGGGGTGCCCTCAAACTGCGGCAGGTGCATCGCCGTAGAGTTGCCCGGCCGCTAAGTGCCGAGTATTCTACGCGGTTACCCCCGCGCACGGATAGCGATGGAAGGCTCGGAACGCCCACTGATGGACCGCCTCGCGGCATCCCTTGGCACTGCCTTCTCGATCGAGGGTGAGATCGGTCGTGGCGGCATGGGAGTCGTCTACCGCGCGAGGGACGAGCGTCTGAAACGCCCGGTGGCAATCAAGCTCTTGCCGCCCGAGCTGGCATTCCGTGAAGACATCAAGACGCGGTTCTTGCGAGAGGCGGAAACGGCAGCCCGTCTCTCGCACCCACACATCGTCCCGATCTACACGGTCGGCGAGTCCGATGGCCTCGTGTACTTCATCATGGCTTTCGTCGACGGCGAGTCGTTGGGGGGGAAGCTCCGGCGCCGTGGCCGCCTCCCGTCCGAGGAGGTGCGCCGGGTAATGAAAGAGACGGCCGACGCCCTCTCTTGTGCGCATGGCGTTGGGATCATCCATCGCGACGTCAAACCCGACAACATCCTCCTCGAGGGCGCCCGAGGCCGCGTGATGGTCACCGACTTCGGCATCGCGAAGGCGCTGACGGAGATCGGGTCGGCGTCGCTCACTGGGACTGGTGTGGCCATCGGCACGCCGGCCTACATGAGCCCCGAACAGGCGGCCGGCGAACGGGACCTCGACGGTCGTTCGGACGTGTACAGCCTCGGGGTCGTGGCGTTTCAGTCCATAACCGGCGAGTTGCCGTTCAGCGCACCGACGGTCCCAAAGCTCCTCTACAAACAGATCACCGAGCAGGCGCCGCTCGTCAGCACGAAGCGTCGCGACGTTCCCTCCGACTTGGGGGCGGCCATTCAGCGGGCCTTGGAGAAGGAACCTGAAGACCGCTGGCCCACAGCCGATGCACTGCGCCGTGCCCTCGAGCACCGATCGGCTGTGCCCTATCAGCCACGAGTGCCGGCGCGTGCCGCGCGGCGGTCTCGCCGGCCGGAGCGCCCGGTACGCGACCGCTCATTGGAGTCAGCGTGGTCGGGCGTGGAGCACCGCGGGCAGCCCCGCGAAGGTCTTCCCGCACGCCGGGGCTCGCGCTACGCGCCGGCTGCTCCTCGAGAACCGGAAGCCGGCGAGCCCGTCGTCGTCACGAAGTTCAGAGGTCGGTTCGCTTCGTGGGCATCGGTGAGCGGTGGGTTGATGCTCCTGAACATAGCGATGCAGAGCGAGCCGTGGTTTCTCTTCGTCGCTCTCCCGTGGGCGGGGTTCGGGCTCCTTCCGGCGTACATGAGGCTCTGGCAGCAGGGGTATTCTTGGCGCGATGTCCTGCGCCGACCGCCCGCGCCCGACGCGCTGGAGGCGCGGGAGCGCAAGAGCGGTGCAGCCCAGCTGGCGCCACCGGCAACCGCAGATGAGTTCGGCTTGGCGACGCCCAGGATCCGACAGGCCCACAGCGACCGCCAGGCTATTGCGCAGATGGTCGAACGTCTCCCCTCAGCCGATCGGCAGATGCTGCCCGAGATTCTCCCGACCGCGGACTCTCTGCTCTCTCGGGCCAGCGATCTCGCGCGCACGCTCCACCATATGGAAGTGGACGTCGACGCCGCGAAGCTCGACGAGCTCGAGGTGCGAATCGAGCGGCTGAGAGATCGAGCTGATCGGCCTGAGATTGCTCGCCAACTCGACCTACTCGAGAGGCAGCGCGTTAGCTTGGGCGAGCTCGTGGGCCGGCGGGACAAGGTGGAGTCCCAGCTCGAGTCATGCCTTCTGGCACTGCAGAATCTTCGCTTTGACCTGCTCCGCCTCCGCTCGGCCGGCGTCGCGGCCGTGCTCGATGACCTCACACACGCCACCCAACAGGCCCGCGCTCTGGCAGTCGATGTGGATGCAGTGATTTCTGCAGCTCGCGAGGTTCGCGAAACCCTGCGTCGCTAGAACGCCGCTTGCGCGAGGATCGCGCTCGCTAGGTCGGCCACCTGGGGCAACGTGTGATCTTCGAGATCGGGGGCGTAGGCGACGAACGTGTCGGCCGATGCCACGCGTCGCACCGGCGCGTCGAGCCACGCAAACAACTCGTCGCCGATCCGCGCGGCGAGTTCCGAGCCATAGCCCCACGACATCGAATCCTCGTACGCCACGACGACGCGATTGGTCTTCTTGAGCGAATCGCCGATGGTGTCCCAGTCTACGGGATTGAGCGAACGCAAGTCGATCACCTCGGCACTCACACCGTGTTCTTCCTGCACCTGCTTCGCGGCCACGAGGGCGCGCTGCACAACCGCACCGTAGGCAACCACCGTGACGTCGGTGCCGGTGTGAACCACCTTGGCTTTCCCGAGTGGGACCATGAAATTCGGGCCCGGGTAGGGCGCCTTGTTGTACGTCTGACGGTAGAGGTGTTTGTGTTCGAAGAAAATGACCGGATCCTCACACCGGATAGCCGTCCGGAGGAGTCCGTTGGCGTCGAGTGCCGTAGCCGGGCAGACCACACGCAAGCCAGGCACAGATGTGAAGATCACGGCTCCGGTCTGAGAGTGGTAGATGGCCCCGCCCTTCAAATAGCCACCGTACGTGACTCGTACCACGACCGGACAAGAGAACGCGTTGTTCGATCGCCAGCGTAGCAGCGCAAGCTCGTTGCGCACCTGCATATAGGCTGGCCAGATGTAGTCGAAGAACTGGATCTCGACGACCGGCTTGATTCCCCGCGTCGCCAGCCCGACCGCACGCCCTACGATATTCGCTTCCGCGAGCGGTGAGTTGAAGACGCGGTGACTACCGAACTCCCGCTGGAGGCCCCAAGTGACCTTGAATACGCCACCCTTCCCCTTGACCTGATCGAGGTACTCCTCTCTAGAGACATCAGCCACGTCTTGGCCGAACACGACGATCCGGGGATCGCGCACCATTTCGTCACGCATGCAGCGATTGAGTAGGTCGACCATCGTGGTCGGGTTGTCTTCGAAATGCGGATCGTCCTCGGTGTCGAATTGCCGCGACGTCGGATCGACGTCGGGAGAAAACACGTAGAGCCCAGCCGATTCGGGAGCCGGCTGTGGCGAGGCGAGGGCCGCATCCGCCGCCGCATCGACCTCGCGTTCCACCTCCGCTCGAATTGCCTCTATCTCGTCCTCGCTAGCGACTCCATCGGCAACGAGCCTCGCCGGAAAGGTCGTCACGGGATCACGGGTGGCCTCTTCACTCCGCTCCTCTGCGGGTTTGTACACAGCCTCGTCGTCAGAGAGTGAGTGGGAGTAGGGCCGAATCACGTGGGCGTGCACGAGCGCCGGACCCTTCCTCGCTCGTACGTGCCGCACCGCTCGTGTCAGCGTCTGATGGGATGCAATTGGGTCACATCCGTCGCACTCTTCTACGAACAGGTGCGGAAACGTCCGCACGAGCGCCGACACCGAGCCCCCGGCGGTCTGTACATCGACTGGTACGGAGATGGCATAGCGGTTGTCTTCGATCAGAAAGAGGACGGGCAGCCGCAGATTGCTCGCAGTGTTGAGTGCTTCCCAGAACTCCCCCTGACTCGTCGTCCCGTCCCCAGCTGAGCAGTAGACGATTTCGTCTTCCTGAACGCTCGGCTCAGTGATGCCGTCGATGTGGGTACTTCGGTACCACGCCTCGGCGCATCCGACAGCCTGGAGGAACTGCGTCCCTGTGGGGCTGGACTGGCTGACGATGTTGAGCTCCTTGTGCCCCCAGTGCGACGGCATTTGTCTGCCGCCGGAGTTCGGATCGTCCTCTGCCGCAGTGGCCTCGAGGAGCATTTCGGTTGGCGTCATCCCGAGGGCGAGGCACAGGGCACGATCTCGGTAGTACGGATAGAACCAGTCGGACCCGGGGCGGAGGAGCTTGCCGGCGACGGCGAGCACGGCCTCGTGACCGGCCCCGGAAATCTGGAAGAAAATCCGATTCTGCCGCTTGAGTTGGATCTCCTTGTCGTCGAGCCGCCGCGACAGAAGCATGATCCGGCACAGCTCGAGCAGATCCTGCTTCGTCAGGGGGGAGGGGCGCCGCGACGACCCTTGAGTTCGGGTAGCCATGGGCTGGAAGATAGCCGCAGCCGGCCGCACCGGGCTACGGTGGGGCAGCGCTCGGCGGGTGTGGACGTCGGCCTGCTATATTCGCCTCTAGACATTCCCTCTCTCGAGTCGAGCACATGAACCAAGCCGCGAAGCAGTCAGTCCTCCGCCTCGTTCCCTACGGCCTCTACGGCATCACCGTCCACCTGGACGGGGAAGATCACGGCATGCTGGCCAACTGGGTCACCCAGGCCGCGTTCGAGCCTCCGATGATCGCAGTTGCCGTCGAGAACGATTCGAAGACCCTGTCCATGATCCGAGACGCCCGTGCCTTTGCGGTGAGCGTCCTGGACCAAGGCCAGCGGGAACTGGCCGGCAAGCTCGGTCGCTCCTCGACAAAGACCCCTCACAAACTCAAGGGCATCAAGACCAAGACGGGGCCAATCTTCAAATCGCCCGTCCTGAACGAGGCGCTAGGATGGGTTGAATGCCGGTTGGTGGGGACCCTTCCTGCAGGTGACCACACAGTCGTTCTCGGAGAGATCATGGAGGCGGGGATGGAGCGGGAGGGTGCGGTGCTGACGATGCAGGAGGCAGGATTCAAGTACTCCGGCTGACCGGCGTGCCGGTGATGTGCCACGACGTTGCCCCTCGCCTCAGGAGCTGAGCTTCTCGATTGCCATCGGCTTCGTAGCCTCGCATCTCGCTCATGTCAGGGCTGCGAGCAGGAGCCCGCTCGGCACCTTTGGATAGAAGAAGGTGGACTTGGGGGGCATCACCCCGCCCGCATCCGCCACTGCGAGGACGTCGTCAACCGGCGTCGGATTGACCAGCACCGCCACACCCCCCTGTGCAGCCAACTCGCGAGCGGCACCCACGTCGTGGGTGTAGACGAGCTTGCCGCCTGAAGCGCTGAGAAGCGGCGCCACCACGAGCCGCTCGACACGGGCCACGAGCAGCTCTGCTGCCTCCGCACCTGTCTCAGCGCGCGGAAGCCTGATGCTCTTCTCTTCTCCGTCCGGCCACACCACGATGCAGTCATGACCTCCGTTGGACGGCTGTTCGAGTGATGGCAACGCCTGCTTGAGACCGTCGAGTGCCAGGTGGCCACCCACGATGACGCGGTGGGTCGGGAGCACGACGAGACCCGGGTCGCTCGTGGCGACGATCATGCCAAGGGTCCAGTTCTCCTCCGGGCGATCCGCGGCGTGAGCTCCCGCCGTCTCGTATCGATGGTGTCCGTCCGCAATGTAGAGTGGCGCGCCGCCAACCCCCACGATCGCTGCCCCGGCGCGAGCAGCCGGCACGAACCAGAGAGAGATCGCCGCGCCATCGAGGGTGGCCCGGCTGTCAGCAGAGCGCTGGGTCTCTGCCTCCAGGAATGTGCGAAGTCTCCCGTCGGCGTCGCGGGACATGAAGAGGAGGGGCTCGAGCGTGGCATGAGTCGCCCGCAACAGCGCTAGGCGATCTTCCTTGGGACCTCGGTGGGTGCGTTCGTGGGGTCGGACGCGCCCTTCGGCGTAGGGCTCGGCCGTCACGGCGACGACGATGCCCGTCCGTTCGTGCTGGTTGCCATCCGGGGTCGTGAACGTTTGCCGCAGGATGCTGACCGTTGGCTCTGGATCGGCCTCGAGCACCCCGGCGCTCCGCCAGCGGTTGAGCACGGCTGCTGCATGTGCGTAGCGGTCGCCTTGCCCCTCCGGCAGAATGAGGTGGACGATATTGTGCTCGTCGCGTGCGAGCTCAGCTCGCCGCTGGGGGGAAATCACGTCGTAGGGCGGACTGATCAGCGCATCTGGGTTCAAACGCGCAACGAAACGTTCCGCGACGAATGGTCGCACGAGCGGTGGCTGGTCGGTCATGTCCATGATCGGAACGCCGCCTCCGACTCTCCCAGCAGTCGCTCGTAGCTGACGAGCCGATCGGGATCGAAGGCATTGGCAGCCGCTGCAGCGCGCACGGCGCACGCCGGTTCCTTGAGGTGCCTGCAGTCGGCGAAGCGGCACTGGTCGAGGTAGGGGCGAAACTCGGGGAAGCATGGCCCCAGTTCGTGTGGGCGCACGTTCCAGAGCGCGACTTCACGGAGGCCGGGCGTGTCGACCACGACGCCACCGATCCCGATCGGCACGAGCTCGGCCGCCACGGTCGTGTGTTTGCCCGTCCCCCAGTAGCGGCTCACTTCACGCGTACGCAGGCCGAGACCTGGCTCGACGGCGTTCAAGAGACTCGTCTTGCCGACGCCGGACGCTCCCGCCAACACCGTAGCACGGCCGCGAAGAAGGTCGCGAACTCGGTCAATGCCCGTTCCCAATCGGGCCGAGACGGCGATGAGGCCATATCCTGGGGCACGGCAGCGCTGCTCGAGCCGCTCCAGCCATTCAGCCCCCAGATCGATCTTGTTCAGCACGATCCGGCTGGGCAGTCCGTTGGCCTCCGCAATCACGAAGAGGCGATCCAGCAAACGTGGATTGGGTTCCGGCTCTCGTGCAGCGGCAACAACCAACACCTGGTCGACATTGGCCACGACGGGCTGTGCTCGGCGAGTGTCTCCGGCGCGCCGGACGAGAACGCTGGTGCGCTTCTCGAGATCGGTGATCACGGCATGGTCGCCCTGTAGGTCGACTCGTACGCGGTCGCCGGCGACGACCCGCTCGTTGCCGCGGGCGTGTTTCAACCGGCCGCGCAACGTGGCGAACACCACGGCCTCATCCGTGAGGACGCGAAGGCGGCCACCGCGCCGGCCGAGCACGACCCCGCCCGTAGTCAACCGAGCTCCTCGGCCACGGTCCGGTTTGCGGCGTGCTCGATCGTCCGCTCGAGCTGATCCTTCACCTCGAATAGGGTGAGCTCGAGCACGGCGCGTTTGGCTTCGCGCTCCGACCTCCCGAAAACGAGGTAGTCGGTCTCGAGATGCCCCACCGGTCGGTCGCCGCTGGTGGACCATCGCACGAACAGTAACGCGGCTCCAAACCCGCGCTCTGCAACGCCGTCGACCAGAATGCCGACGCTGTACGCGCACCCGTCGCTCCCACCGAACGAAGGGGGCCGCTCGTGCTGTCGCAGGTAGCCGCCGAGAGTGGCTTCGTCGTTCATGTATGGCGCGCCGATTCTTTGAGCAAGCTCCCCACGAAGAAGCCCAGATTCGCAGGCCGCTCTGCGAGTCGGCGCATGAGGTACGGATACCACTGCTCCCCATACGGCACGTATACTCGCACGTTGTAGCCCTGGCGCTTCAATTCCTGCTGCAAATCGCGGCGCACTCCGTAGATCATCTGGAACTCGAACCGCTCTGGGGGAATGCCGCGGCCCGCCGCGAATGCCCGTGCGTGAGTGATCAGCCGTTCGTCGTGAGTTGCGATTGCCGGGTAGTTTCCTTCGGCGAGGAGCAGTTCGAGAAGCCGCTCGAACATGCGGTCGACATCGCTCTTGCGAGGGAAAGCGACGGCTGCCGCTTCCTTGTAGGCGCCCTTGCATAACCGAACCCGCGCCCCCTTTGCGAGGAGCCGCGTCACGTCGGCCTCCGACCGACGTAACGCCGACTGGATCACGACCCCAACGCACTCGCCAAACTCTGGTTGCAGCACCTCATAGAACATGCGCAACGTGCGCTCTGTATACGCGGAGCCCTCCATGTCGATGCGCACGAACGAATCGTGCGATCGCGCCCGATCAATGATCGCGGCGATGTGCTCGGTGCAAAGCCCTTCGTCGATGTCGAGCCCCATCTGTGTGAGCTTTACGGAGACATGGGAGTCGATGCCGGTCTTGGCGCCTTGGTCGAGCACCGCGAAGTACTCGTCGCGTGCCGCGTGAGCCTGGTCCACGCGGCTCACGCTTTCCCCAAGCAGGTCCACCGTCGCCGTGATGCCGCGGTCGTTGAGTTTCCGGATCGCTCCAAATGCTTCTTCGGCCGTGTCGCCCGCGACGAATCGTCGAGCCATTTTGCGAGCGAGGCCGTTGTGCCGCGCAAACCGGGAGACACTCTCCCGCTCGCTCAGCCACAACAGCCCCGAACGGAACATCAGGGATAAAACCTCGTTCCGGAGCCCGCCATCTCGGCCAGTGGTTCCGCAGGAGCGAAACGCTCCCCAACCGACGTGGCGAGATCCTCAAGATCCGCAAAGAGAGCTGTGGCACCGAGGTCATCGACATACCGGAGCGGACCGCCACGGAACGGCGGGAACCCGAAGCCGAAAATCGCTCCGATGTCGCCGTCGCGAGCCGATCGCACAACGCCCTCAGCGAGGGCGCCAGCGGCCTCGTTGAGCAACGCTGCGAGGAGGCGGCGCTCGATTTCCGCAACCGATGGCGCCCCCGCCGGCCGAAGGCCAAGAAATGCATAGGCGGTTTCGTCGACACCGCGTTTCTTGCCGCCTTCATACCTATAGAACCCGCTGCCGCTCTTGCGGCCGCGGCGTCCGGAAGCGACTAGCGCACTAACGCCTGGGGCAGGCGCCATACGCGCCCCGAAGGCCGCGTGCATCACACTCGACGCTTTGTCGGCCACGTCCAGGCCGACTTCATCGAGAAGAGTCAGGGGGCCAACGGGGAAGCCGAATCGCGTCATCGCCTTGTCGATGGCCTCGATAGAGGCCCCCTCGGCAAGCAGCCAACCCGCTTCGTTGAGGTACGGTGTGAGAAGCCGGTTCACCCAGAATCCTGGGTGATCTCTCACGGAGATGACGGTCTTGCCCATGCGCCGGCCGAACGCAACCGCGGTGGCAACCGCCCATGGTGCGGTCGCGGGTCCGCGGATGACTTCGAGAAGGGGCATCTTGTCGACCGGCGAGAAGAAATGCATGCCCAAGATCCGCTCGGGATGTCGCGCACCCTCTTGCAGACGAGCAATCGGGATTGTGGATGTGTTGGAGGCCAGCACACACTCCTCTCGCACGACATCCTCGAGCTCCGCAAAGACGCCTCGCTTCACGTCGGCGTCTTCGAAAACGGCCTCGATCACGAGATCGCGCGCTGCAAAGCCTGAGTAGTCGGTGGTACCTGAGAGCAGCGACCTTAGGCGCTGATACTCGAAGCGGCTGATGCGGCGGCGTTGTTTACGTCGTTCAAGAAGGCGCCGGGCGCCACGCAGACCGTTCCCTACGCCCTCGAGATCGGCGTCGCGAAACCGGACATCCACACCGGCCTGCGCCACCGCGACACCGCCGATCGCTGCACCCATGAAGCCGGCTCCGACCACACCGAGCCGTTCGACAGTCCGAACGGCACTTGGCTCGACTGACTCGCCGGGGTCCTTCTTGAGAGCTGTGGTTGCGAAGAAGATCTGCACCAGTTTGCGAGAGACGTCACCCACCGCCAGCTCGCCAAAGAGCTGGGCCTCTCGTCGCAACCCCGCTGCCAGTCCGTGACTCAGTCCCTCGCGAACGGCTTCGAGCGCAGCGAGCGGGGCAGGGTAGTGACCGCCCGTTCGACGGCGAACCGTCTTCGCAGCCTGGCGCAGCACGATCCGCCGGCCGATGGAATTCCTCTCGAGGAGCGCGGCGGCGAATCCGCCCGGAGCGCGACGTGGCGGCATGCTCTCCGCGAGTCGCCGAGCAGCGCTCACGGCGACTTCCCGTAGGATTGCGTTGGGAACGAGCGCGTCCACCAGCCCGAGGCGGCGGGCTCGATCGGCTCGGATCGAGCGGCCAGTCAGAATCATCTCGAGCGCCTTCCGAAGCCCGATGAGGCGCGGAAGTCGCTGGCAACCGCCTGCTCCAGGAATGATCCCAAGCTGCACCTCGGGTAGCCCGAGCTGGGTTTTGGGATGACTGGAGGCGACTCGATAGTGAGCAGCGAGCGCAAACTCCAATCCACCGCCAAGACAGGCTCCGTTTATTGCCACGACGACGGGTTTCGGAAAGTTGGCAACGCCGTCGAGCATCGCCTGCCCCTCGCGCGACAGCGTCTCCGCTTCCTCACGCGTGCGGAGTGCCACGAACTCGTCGATATCTGCGCCGGCGATGAAAATGTCTGGCTTGCCCGAGATCACGACCACGGCCGACACACTCTCGTCGGAGGCAATGGACCCGAAGGCGTCCTCAAACTCACTCTTCACCCGGGCGCTGAGCTTATTGACTGGCTCGTCGGGGAGGTCGAAGACCAAAACCGCGACGCCGTCGACCCGTTCGATCGTCAGCGCATCCATTTCAGCTTCGCTCCAACACCATGGCGAAGCCCAGTCCGCCCTGGGCGCACACCGAAATCAGGCCTAGTTGCACGTCGCGCCGCTGCATCTCGTGGGCCAGGGTAGTGATGAGGCGGCCGCCGGTCGCTCCAAACGGATGTCCGATCGCAATGGAGCCGCCCATCACGTTGAGCACATCCCAGTCTACCTGCCATCCATGATGTTGCTCGAGTCCCTGGACGTTCGATAGCACCTGCGAGGCGAATGCTTCATGCATCTCGATGAGTTGCAGATCCCCCCAGCCGATCCCCGCACGCTCGAGGGCCTTCGGGACAGCAAACACCGGGGCCATCAGGAGTTGCCATCCGGGGTCCACGGCTGCGACCGCATAGGAGCGCAGGTAGGCCAGCGGTTCGTAGCCGAGTGCCCGCGCCGACTCTTCCGCCATGAGGAGGACGGCCGAGGCACCGTCGGTAAGTGGCGACGAATTCCCGGCAGTTACCGAACCGTGCCGCCGATCGAAGACTGGGCGGAGCGTGGCCATCTTCTCGGAGGATGTGTCGCCGCGGATGCCGTTATCGCGCTCCACCGCGCTGCGAGCGAGGTGGAAAGGCGCGATCTCGGCGAGCAGCCGCCCATCATCCGTGCCCTGCTGGGCCCGTTGATGGCTCCGCAAAGCGAACTCGTCCTGCGAGGTGCGGCTAATCCGGTTCTCTTTCGCCATCTTCTCCGCCGACTCCCCCATCGTCTCGCCCGTTGACGGCTCGGCGATCGCCGGCGACACCGGAACGAGATCCTTGGGACGGAGTCGGGTCAGTAGAGCCAGCCGCTGCTTCGAGCTACGCGCTTTGCTCAACGCAATCAGCGTGTCGCTCATGCGTTTGCTGTGTAGGATCGGCACGTTGGAGAGTGACTCGGCGCCGCCCGCGACGGCCACGTCGACGTGCCCGTCGGCGATGCGTTCTGCTGCCGCGGCGATCGCTTGGTTGGCGGACGCGCAGGCCATGTTGACCGAGAATGCCGGTACTTCGGGTGGTAGTTGCGGGAGGAGGCTCACCTCGCGCGCGAGGTTCGGGGCAAGTGGCGATTGTACCACCTGCCCCATGACCACGAGTTGCACTTCCCGACCAGGGAGCTCGGCTCGGGCGAGGAGCTCAACCGTGGCGTGACGCGCGAGCTCCACGGCAGACACCGTATTGAAGTCGGTGCCCG
>JBDHCY010000070.1:0-14487 GCA_039591795.1 Gemmatimonadota bacterium
GCCTGTTTACGCCGTCAACCTGGCGGCGCTGGCCGGTGTCTGGCCGATGTACGTGATGGTCGGCTTGCTTTTTTCCGGGATGCTGGCCTTCGGCTCGCTGGCCATGGAGGAGATTCAGGGGACGGAGACGTTGTGGGCCAGCTTGCCGGTGCGGCGTCGGGACATTGTCTTCGCCCGCTATCTGACCACCGTGCTGGGCGCGGTCGTGGGACTCAGCGTGAGCCTCGGCGTGGAGCGAGTGGTGACCGCGGTGCGAGCCGCATCCGGTGGGGCCGCCGGCTCCTCCCTAGCGGCCTCGGCAGCGGCCCACGCCGTCATGCTCCTTCTGCTGCTGCTGGTGGCGGCAGTTCTGCTGCCGCTCTGCTTCCGGCTCGGAGCCGGGAACGGTGTCCTGGCTTTCGGCGCGCTTGCCATCGGCACGATCCTGGTTCTTTCGCTGGGCGGCCAATTGGTGCTGTGGTTCGCGGGAATCTCCAACCCGCTGTTCGATCCGGCGCTGTACCAGGGCGCTCCCAACGCCGAGCAGGCGCGGACCGCGGTGGACTGGCTGCGGCGCTGGGGCCGTGTCGTCTTAGGCCTGTGGGCTCTGGTGACGGTGCTTGCCCTCATCGGTTCGGCCGGGGTGTCGCGCGGCTTCTTCGAGTTGCGCGATCTGTCCCCCTAACGCTGGCCGATCTCACAGCTTGCGCTGTTTGACGGCCCGGCCATCCGGCCCGTAGGTTGGGATCCCGAACACTGTCAGGCAGTGGCAATTGCTCCGTACGGTTCTCGGCGTTGGTGCACTTAGCATCACCCTGTTCGTCAAGAGCGAAGCGCAATTCGCTACCGTTGGCGCGGGTGTGCTGTTGAGCAATCGCTCGCCACGGCCTGTCGCGGAACTTCATGCCGAAACGCCCCCTGTACATCGTGCGCGGGCGTATGCGACACTGTCATGGACCGATGAAAGCGCCAAGCCAACGGTGATTACGGCAGCTGAGCGTCCGGTGTGGGATGTGAGCAGTGCCTTTGTTGGACTGGGAGCTGGACTACTGTGGCTGGACGTCAACGAGTACCGACCCTATCCAATTCTGGTGAGTTCTACGGTCGTGCCGCTACCGATCCCGCGGACGTCCGTGGTGGCCATCGCGTCGACGCAGCCGTTTCAGGACTTTGAGTGGTCGGTGGTACTGAAGGTTGGAGTCACTGTCTGGTTCGTGAGGTAGCCGAGGCAGATCCCGTTCGTGATGAAGCCGTGCCTCGCACGTCGGGCGACGGTCGCACGCGCTGTGGCGCCCCGCCTACTCCCCGTACGGAATCCAGATGTTCTTGACCTGCGTGGCCTCGCGCAAGAACTCTTCGCCTTCCCCCTGATAGGCATCGTCCCACGCGCGGGCCCGGCCGTAGTCCACCCACGTGCGCTTCATGTTGCTCACTGAGAGTCGCTCCACCGCTTCGCTTCCGGCCGCGCCGCCGAAGTACCACATCGCGTCCACGTCGTCGTGGGCGGCGAGCACGTCGGTGAGTTCTTCGCGCACGCCTGTCACGATGTTGACGACCCCCCCGGGAACGTCTGACGTCTCCAAGACCTGATAGAAATCCGTGGCCGCGAGCGGCCAACGCTCGGACGGAACGGCGACGACCGTGTTGCCCATGGCCACGGCTGGGGCCATGAGCGACACGAATCCGAGCAAGGGCCACGCATCGGGACTGGCCATCCCGATGACGCCGATCGGCTCCGGCATCGCGAGGGTGACGTTGCGGAACGGGGTGTGATGGACGAAGCCGTCCCACTTGTCCGCCCACGCGGCATAGGCAAAAAGACGTCGAATCGCGAGATCGACCTCGCGGGCCGCGCCGTCTTCTGATCCCGTCATCGCCGCGATGCGCGCGGCAAACTCGCTGTGACGCGCGCTCAAGTTCTCGGCGACATAGAAGAGCACCTGCGCGCGGAGGTGAGCGGTTGCACGAGCCCAGCCCGCGGCCTGGTGCGCCGCCTCCACCGCGTTCCGGATGTCCTTTCGGTTGCCTCGCCCCACCTCGCCCAGCACTTCCCCTCGCGCGCCGCGCACGGCGATGGCGTACTCGGCGTCGGGCCTGACCTGCCGGCCGCCCACATAGAGTTTTGCAGTGCGATCGACCTGCGGCTCATCCGACGGAGCGGGAGCGGCGGCCGGGTCGGTGCCGTCGCCGGAGGGGGTCGGCTCGACTGCGGGCGCAACCCGCTCCCAGCGCGGCCTCACGTACTCCCAGAGTCCCTCCCGGCCGCCCTCGCGGCCGTACCCGCTCTCACGGTAGCCTCCGAAGCCGGATGCGGCGTCGAAGACATTCGTGCAGTTGATCCAGACGGTCCCGGCGAGGAGCTTGGGTGCCACGTCGAGCGCCAGGTTGATATTCTCGGTCCAGACGCTCGCTGCGAGCCCGTAGCGAGAGTTGTTCGCAAGCTCCACCGACTCCGCCGGTGTGCGAAACGTCATCAGCACGACCACCGGTCCGAAGATCTCGACCTGCGCGATCGTGGCCGCCGGTGACACGTCGGTACACAGCGTCGGCGGGTAGAAATATCCGTCCTGCGGGCAGCTCCACGACGGTTGCCAAATGGTCGCTCCCTCCGCCTCGCCCTGCTGGACGAGGGACTGGATCTTCTCCAACTGCACCGGGGCCACGATCGCCCCGATGTCCACGGCCTTGTCGAGCGGGTCGCCGATCCGGAGCGTCTCCATGCGTGCCCGCAGCTTGGCAACGAGGCGGTCGGCAATCCCCTCCTGGACGAGGATCCGCGATCCCGCACAACAGACCTGCCCCTGATTGAACCAGATCGCGTCGACGACGCCTTCGACGACACTGTCGAGGTCGGCATCGTCGTAGACGAGGAACGGGGACTTTCCACCCAGCTCCAGCGAGAGCCGCTTGCCGCTCCCCGCCGTGGCTGCGCGGATGATCCGACCCACTTCGGTCGATCCGGTGAACGCGATCTTGTCGACCTCGGGATGGCGGACGAGGAGCTCGCCGGTACGGCCGTCGCCCGTGATGATGTTGACGACGCCGGGCGGGAGACCAGCTTCGGCGACGAGCTCGGCGAAGCGCAGGGCGGTGAGTGGCGTGAACTCCGCCGGCTTGAGGACGACCGTGTTCCCCGTGGCGAGCGCTGGAGCGATCTTCCACGCCAGCATGAGCAACGGGAAGTTCCACGGGATGATCTGACCGACGACGCCGACGGGCTCGTAGTCGGCCAGCTCGCGGTCCATGAGCGCGGCCCAACCCGCGTGATGATAGAAGTGCCGCGCGACGAGCGGGATGTCGATGTCGCGCGATTCCCGGATCGGCTTCCCGTTGTCCAGCGATTCGAGCACCGAGAAGAAGCGCGCGTGTTTCTGTAGGTGACGGGCCAGCGCGTACAGATGACGTGCGCGGGCGTGACCGTCGAGCCCGCTCCAGCCGGGAAGCGCATTACGGGCGGCCTCGACGGCCGCGTCGACCTCTGCCTCCCCAGCCTGGGCCACGCGGGCGAGCGGCTTCGCGTTCGCCGGATTGACGGTCTCCAGGTACTCGTCCGCCGCCGGGCTGACCCACTCCCCGCCGATGAACAGCCCGAAGGAGTGTTCGTGCTCCCGCAGCCAGGTGAGCGCCGGCTCCGCGCTCTCTGGGGCAGGTCCGTACTCCATCGTCTCGAACAGCTCGGCGATCTTCGTCATGCGCAGTCCCTCAAGGCATCGGATGCCGGTGGGCGGCCGAGTAGCGACCGGTCGCTGCGTGCTCGAGCTGACGCTCGATGTCACTGAGCAGGGAACTGGCCCCGAATCGGAACCGGGCGGGAGTCAACCAGGCGGTGCCGAGCTCGTCGCGGATCATCAGCAGCCAGTCGAGCGCGCTGCGGGCCGTGCGGATCCCTCCGGCGGGCTTGAGCCCGACGGCAAACCCTGTTCGCTCACGATACTCGCGGATGGCACGGGCCATCACGAGCCCAACCGGAAGGGTCGCGTTCACCGGCTCTTTGCCCGTCGAGGTCTTGATGAAGTCGGCTCCGGCCATCATGCAGACGAGACTAGCGCGGGCCACGTTACGGAGGGTGCCGAGATCGCCGGTGCCGAGGATCGTCTTCATGTGGGCATCGCCACACGCCTCTCGAAAGGCGCGGACCTCGTCGTAGAGGGCGCGCCAATCGCCGGTGAGTACGTGCCCTCTCGTGATGACGATGTCGATCTCCGAGGCGCCCGCGGCGAGAGAGGCCTGGATCTCGTCGAGCCGCTGTGGGAGTGGGCTGAGGCCCGCGGGAAAGCCCGTGGACACGGCGGCGACCGGGATCCCCGATCCGGCGAGGGCATCGACCGCCGCCTCGACGAGGGCGTGGTAGACACAGACGGCTGCCGTCCGGATCGGTAGCTCGTCGGCGCCCAACGCCTCGAGCACGTCGGCACGCACGGGCCGGCGTGCCTTGGCACAGAGCCGGCGCACCGTCCCCGGCGTGTCGTCGCCCGAGAGCGTGGTGAGGTCGATGAGGGTCACGGCACGCAGCAGCCAGGCAGCCTGCCAGGAGCGTTTCACGGTGCGTCGCCGCCCGATGGTGGCGGCACGGCGCTCCAGCGCGCTGCGGTTGATTCGGACGTCGCGCAACCAGCCCAGCTCCAGCCGAACTCCTGGGTTCCGCTCGGGCGGGCGGCCAGCGCCCTGCACGGGACGGCGTGCGGTCCGTTCTCGCGACGTCGAGCGGGTCAGTTCCATAGCTGCGCGCCTCGGGGAGAGTCGGGCCCTCGGCCCTGTTCTACGAAGATAGAGTGTGCTGAGCCGGCAGGCCAACGTGCTGGCGCCTCGAGGGCAAGCGACGTACACTACCGCCGACCGTCAACCTTGGTGAATGACGATGGGTGCAATTCTCGATCTCGCTCGCGTGTTGTTCAGTCCCTCGGAGGTGTACGGACGCGTTCGGGAGGCGCCGAAGATACTCCTCCCGCTCCTTGCACTGATGGTAATCCAGGTCGTCATCTCCGCGGCGAGCCTCCCGTATGTGCGCGCCGCGATGCGTGCGCAGATAGCTTCCCAGCCGGAATCGGCGCAGGGGGCAGGGCAGGCTGCTGAGACCATCGCCACGGTCGGGGCCCTGGTCGGCGGGCCCATTTCCGTGGCCGTGATTCTGCTCATCGCCGCCTTTCTCCTCTGGGTCATCGTCTCTGTCTTGGGGGGGGACGCACGCTTCAAGCATCTCTTCTCCGTGTCCCTCTATGCCTGGGTGCCTGCGATTCTCCTTCAGGTTGCCGGCATGGCCGTACTGATGCTCAAGGGCACCGAGGGAATCACATCGATGCAGGACCTCCAGCCGTCCTTGGGGCTCGACCTGTTTCTCGCGCCAATGATGGAGCTTGGCGCATTCATGGGCGCGCTCCTCAGGTCGGTGAACCCGTTCTCGATCTGGCAGATCGTGCTCGTGACGATCGGCGTCCGGGTGACGCACAATGTCGAGAAGGGCACTGCGATGTCCGCAGCGATCGGGCAGTGGGCCGTGCTCGCTCTCGTCGGAGCGTTGTTCGCGATGTTAGGGGCCGGCGCTCAAGGGTAGCGCCGGGCCTTCAGACGGTCGCGCGGGTGCGGTTCTGGACGCCGCGCTCTTCGAGCGCTGCCTGCGCCGCGGCGAGCCGCGCGATCGGCACGCGAAACGGGGAGCACGAGACGTAGTCGAGCTGGGCTCGGTGGCAGAACCGCACCGAGTCCGGGTCGCCACCGTGCTCGCCGCATATTCCGACCTTGATGTCGGGCCGCACCTTGCGGCCGAGCTGCGTCCCCAGCTCGACCAGCCGGCCGACGCCGTCCGCATCGAGCACCTGGAACGGGTCGTCAGCCAAGATTCCCTGCTCGAGGTAGAGCGGGAGGAAGCGTCCCGCGTCGTCGCGCGAGAGCCCGAACGTCATCTGCGTCAGGTCGTTGGTCCCGAACGACAGGAATTCTGCCTGCTGTGCGATCTCGTCGGCGGTGAGCGCCGCTCGGGGTAGCTCGATCATCGTGCCGACGAGGTACGGTGTGGCGCGGCCCTCTGCGGCGAACACCTCCACGGCAACCCGCCGTACGATCTCCGCTTGCCGGCGGAACTCCTCGACGTGTGCGACGAGCGGGATCATGACTTCGGAAAACACCTGATGCCCTTGTGCGACGACGCGGCACGCCGCCTCGAAGATCGCGCGGGCCTGCATCTCCGTGATTTCCGGATAGGTGATCCCGAGCCGGCAGCCGCGGTGGCCCAACATCGGATTGGCTTCCTCGAGCCGCGCGATGACTTTGCTCATGTCGGCGACGCTCAGGTCAAGCGCTTTGGCGAGACCCTCAATCTCCGCGCTCTCGGTTGGCAAGAACTCGTGCAACGGCGGGTCGAGGAGCCGGACTGTGACGGGTAGGCCGTCCATCGCCTCGAAGATCTCGATGAAGTCTTGCCGCTGCATCGGCAGGAGCGTCGCGAGCGCGCGGCGCCGACCCGCCTCGTCCGGAGCCACGATCATCTCGCGCATGGCGCTGATGCGGTCGCTCTCGAAGAACATGTGCTCGGTCCGGCAGAGACCGATTCCCTCCGCCCCAAACTCCCGAGCGCGCCGGGCGTCCGCCGGAGTATCGGCATTTGCTCGCACGCGCAGGCGACGCTCTTCGTCAGCCCAGGTCATGAGCTTGGAGAAGTCGCCACTCAACTCCGGCATCACGAGCGGGACCTTGCCGAGCAGCACGCGACCGGTTGAGCCATCGACGGTGAGCCAGTCTCCCTCGCGGACGGAGCGCCCGTTGCATTGGACGGAGCGGTCCCCGAGGTCGACGTCCAACTCCTTCGCGCCGGCGACGCACGCCTTGCCCATCCCTCGCGCCACCACGGCTGCGTGGCTCGTCATGCCCCCGCGCGCGGTGACGACGGCGCGCGCTGCCACCAGGCCGTGGAAGTCGTCGGGACTCGTCTCAGGGCGTACCAGAATGAGTTCCTCGCCGCCCGCCGCCTGTTCTGCCGCACGGTCGGCGTCGAAGACCGCGCGGCCAACGGCCGCCCCGGGTGACGCCGGTAGGCCCGTCGTGAGCACGTCCACCTCGACATTCGGATCGACGGTCGGATGGAGCACCTGTTCGAGACCGCTGGCCGGGACACGCTGCAGCGCTTCCTCTGGCTCGATGAGCCCTTCGCTCACCATGTCGACGGCGATGCGAATAGCCGCGGGACCGGTCCGCTGAGCCCTGCGCGTTTGGAGCAGGTAAAGCTTGCCTCGCTCGATCGTGAACTCGAGGTCTTGGACGTCCTTGAAGTGGGCTTCCATGTTGCCAGCGAGCGCGGCGAGCTCGGCGGCGCCGGCGGGCATGTACTCGGCAAGGCGTTCGATCGGCTCCGGATTGCGGATGCCAGCGACCACGTCCTCGCCCTGAGCGTTGATGAGGAACTCTCCGTAGAGGCGACGTTCACCCGTGGCCGGGTCGCGCGTGAACGCGACGCCGGTCGCGGAATCATCTCCCATGTTGCCGAAGACCATGGCAACCACGTTGACGGCGGTGCCAAGCGAGTCGGGAACACCGTGCACGCGGCGATAGTCGGCCGCGCGACGAGTATTCCAGCTCTCGTACACTGCGCGGATCGCTCCCCACAGTTGATCGAGCGGGTCGTTGGGAAAGACCTGACCTCCCGACTCGTGCACGTGACGCTTGAAGTCCTTGACGAGCGCCTTGAGATCGTCGGCCGGCAGGTCGATGTCCCGCGTCACCTGGCGCCCTCGCTTGCGCTCGGCAATCAGGGCCTCAAAGGGTTCCTTGTCGAGTCCGAACACGACCGATGCGTACATGGCAACGAAACGGCGATAGGCGTCGTACGCGAAACCCGGATTGCCCGACAGGGCCTCCAGGCCCCTAACGGTCTCATCGTTCAGGCCCAGGTTGAGAATCGTCTCCATCATGCCCGGCATCGACACAGCCGCGCCGGACCGAACGGACACGAGCAGCGGGTTGGCCGGGTCGCCGAATCTCTTGCCAGTCACCTGCTCGAGACGCTTGAGGTGGCGACGCACCTCTTCATCGAGCGTGGACGGAAACCGCTCGCTCTCGAGGTAGGTCGTGCAGAGCGTCGCGGCGACGGTGAAGCCCGGTGGAACGGGGGCGCCGAGGTTGGTCATCTCGGCAAGCCCGGCACCTTTACCGCCGAGTACGTCGCGCATGGCGGCGGAGCCGTCAGCGCGGCCATCTCCGAAGAAATAGACGTAGCGTTCGTGTGTCATGCGTGGATCGGCGTTGTGATGTGTGGAACGGAGGAGCGGGCGCCGCCCTCTGATGCCTCGATCGTGTCTGGCGTCCGCGTGGGATAGGCGCCCGAGAAACAGGCGTGACAGAAACTCGCAGGGTCGCCCCCGGCGGCGCGAAGCATCCCGTCGAGGGAGAGATAGGCCAGCGAATCGACTCCAAGGTGATCGCGGATTTCGTCGAGTGTGTGTCTGGAGGCGATCAACTCGCTCTCCGTCGGCGTGTCGATGCCATAGTGACATGGTCCGGTGATCGGAGGTGACGCCACACGGAAGTGCACCTCCCGAGCCCCCGCGTGTCGTATCAATCGCACGAGTTCTCGGCTTGTGGTACCGCGGACGAGCGAATCGTCCACCACCACGACGCGTTTCCCCTCGAGGATTTCGCGAACCGGGTTGAACTTGATCTTCACGTTGGCCGAGCGGCGATCGGGCGTCGGGTGAATGAACGTCCGCCCGACGTAGTGGTTCCGGATCAGCGCGAACTCGAGCTTGAGACCAGACTGCTCGGCGTAGCCGAGCGCCATGGCGTTCGAGGAATCGGGCACCGAGAACACGCAGTCCGCGTGCGGGGCGGGGTGCTCGCGCGCCAGCTCCCGGCCGAGGCACCGACGCACGCCGTCGACTGAGCGCCCGAAGATGGTGGAGTCGGGCCGGGCAAAATAGACGAGTTCGAACACGCAGCGGCGATGCGGCTTGGGAAGGAGGCGCGGGAGGTCGGTCACGCCGCCGTCGGCGATGCGCACGACGTCGCCCGGCTGGAGCTCGCGGAGCGGCGTGGCGCCGATGATGTCGAGCGCGCACGTCTCACTCGCCACGACGTGCGCGTCGCCGATGCGGCCCAGCCATAACGGACGAAAGCCGCGCGGGTCGACGATGGCATACATCGCCCGGCCCACAGTGAGGAGCAGCGAGTACGCCCCCTCGACACGCTCGAGCGCATCGTAGATCTGGTCCTCAGGAGTACCTCCATCAGACCGGGCGATCAGGTGCACGAGCACCTCGGAGTCGGACGACGACTGGAAGATCGATCCCGCCCGCACGAGGTCGTTCCTGAGGGCGCGCGCGTTGATCAGATTTCCGTTGTGGGCCAGCGCGAGGTCGCCTTCACGATACCGCACGAGGCCGGGTTGGGCGTTGGAGACGTCGGAGCTTCCGGTCGTGGAGTAGCGCGTATGGCCAATCGCGACGTCACCCGCGAGCTGCTGCTGCGCTGCCTCGTCGAAGATCTCCGAGACGAGCCCCATGCCGCGGTGGCCGCGAGCCACGCCCGCCCCATCGACCGCCACGATGCCGGCCGACTCCTGTCCTCGATGCTGCAGCGCGTAGAGGCCGAGGAAGACGCCGCGAGCAGCGTCCGGGAGGCCGGACACGCCGATGATGCCGCACATCTCGGTCAGCGCTCCACGCGCGCCATCCGGCGGGGGATGGCAGCCCACGTTGCCGGTGGGCGCGCGGGCAGCACTGGGACCGAAGTGGTGCTCACGAGCTCTGGGTCCGCCCGCCCAGCCCCCCGAGGAGGTGTCGCAGGACGGACCCGACGGGGCCCCGCTCGTCTCGCCGGACGAGGGACTCGGCCTCGCCCTGGTCGAACCAGATGCCGTGGCAATTCGTGCACTGGTCGATTTCGATGTCCTCGAACGTGCCAGTGACGAGGTCGTAGCCGCACTTCGGGCACTTCATGAAATGGGACCGTCGGTCCGCGTCGGCGACAGCGTCTTCGGCGGTCTCGCGCCGCTGTCGAAGCAGCTCAGCTTCGCGCTTGGCGAAGTACTCTTCCTCACTGCGGCTCGGCTTCTCAGCCATCCACACTCCCGCGAAGGCTATCCGGTGGCGTGAAGACCGGTGCCTGTCCGGCCGGGGAGGAGCTCAATCCGGCATAGATGTGCCCCTCGAACCGAACGACGGCGTCGATGACCTGGTCTCCCTCGAGGATGACAATGTCGTACATGCCGCACGATACCTCGCACCCGTTGCGGAAGTGAAGATACACAAAGCCCGCGTCTTGGCGCCTGGCCACGGGCTCTCCCCAGACCGCCACGACGTCGGCCTCGGTCATGCCTGGCTGAATCGTGCCGGTATAGGTCGTCGAGTAGGGTACATCGGTCTGGACGGGCGGCGCCACCGCGGCGGGTCGGACCGGCGCTGGCTGTGCCGCGGCGGGCTGCGTCGGCGTGGTCTGAGGCGGAGTCGTCGCCGGGTCCGAGGTCTGCGGCTGCGACACCTGAGGCCCTGCTTGGGCGGGCTGCTCCGGCTGGCCGGCGGGTAGCTGCTCGTCTTGACCGCACGCCGCGAGGAGCAAGATCGCGATCGTCAATGCCAATGGGTTCCACACCTTCATCTCGTGCCTCCGTGAGCGAGCGTGGGGTACAGGATCAGGGACTGAAACAGCGGGACGGTCCTCGCCGCCCGACGGCCTGCCCCTCCGGATCGAGGAGTCCGCCCCGCGGCTGACACGCACTTCGGCTCGAAACGTCGGCATCGGTGACTCCCGGCTTCCTTCGGGTTGTCCCGGATCAGTCACTGTGCGCGCGCTGCGGCCGCTCGGCCGCCTTCGCAGCCCGGTGACCCTCCGGGCTCGTGCCCTCGTCGTCCCGTTCTCTCCCACCAAACAGCGCCGCGCGCGCGAGTCCGTATGTGACGTAGACCACACCGAGTGGGAAGAAGAAGGTATTCCGTGACTCGCTGCTCCAGACGGCGAACAGGAGCAAGGTGAGGTGAACTGCGAGTCCCACCAGTCCCCGCGCAGACCGGAGGTGGACCGGCGGCAGACTCGCATACCGTACCTGGCTCACCATGATCAGGCTGAGCGCCAGCATGAGAAAGATAATGATCTGTTGCCAGGGGAGCCCGGTCAGGCGCTCTTGATAGAGCGCACTCTGGGTGAACGGATAGTAGGTGGCGAGCGTCATTCCGGCAGCGGGCGATGGCAATCCGGTGAACCCGGGTCCGCGTGACGGACTGGCTGGTTGGGCGTTATAGCGCGCCAGTCGGAGGGCCACACACACCACGAACGCGTAGAAGAAGACCCAGGCATAGCCGCCGGCATACTGGAGCATGAGCCGATACATGATGATTCCCGGTGCGACGCCGAACGAAACCAGGTCCACCAGCGAGTCGAGCTCGGCCCCGAACCGTGTGCCCGCTCCGGACATCCGGGCCACCCGCCCATCGAGGACGTCGAGCACGCCGGCGATGACGACCCACCAGCCCGCGCGGTAGAAGTCACCTCGCATCGCCAGCACGATCGCCCAGATTCCCAGGAAGAGATTCCCGAGCGTGAACAGGCTCGGAACGACGATGACCACCCGTCGCACGCCGCGCCGCCGGCCGGTCACGCCGACCACTCGCCGAGCACGGTGAGCCCGGCTCTCACCCGGGTGCCCGGGGCGACGGCGATCGTCACCTCCGGCGGCACGAACAGGTCAACGCGCGACCCGAACCGAATGAGTCCCAGTCGCTCGCCCTGCTCGACGTCGGCACCCTCTCGGTGGTCGGTCACGATCCGTCGCGCGACCCTGCCGGCGATCTGCCGAACCAACATGCGTCCGCGCGCGGTCTGGATCCCTAGAGATGCCCGCTCGTTGGCGCGACTCGCCTGTTCGGTCGCCGCATGGGCGAACGTTCCCCGCTCGTGGCGATACAGCTCGACCAGGCCGCTCGCCGGGTACCGGTTGACATGCACGTCGAAGATGTTGAGGAAGATCGAGACGCGCCGGGACGCGCTCCGGAGATAGAGCGGCTCGTCGGTGTCGATGACGGACACGACCTTCCCGTCCGCCGGCGCAAGCAGCAAACGCGCGTCGCGCGGGCCGTGGCGG
Source organism: Gemmatimonadota bacterium (assembly GCA_039591795.1). Taxonomy (GTDB): domain Bacteria; phylum Gemmatimonadota; class Gemmatimonadetes; order Gemmatimonadales; family GWC2-71-9; genus JBDHCY01. The sequence goes on from JBDHCY010000070.1 coordinate 12,041, forward strand.
ACCGGATCTCGAAAGAACCACCCCATCCACGCTGCGGTGATGACCAAGAGCGCGGCGGCTGTCCACCAGATTGCCCCGTCGAGGCGAGCGGCGGCGACGAGCGCAACACCTGCGAGGAGCGAGACGGCGCCGATGAACGGCCAGCCTTCGGGAGCGATTCTCACGGGGCGTCTTCGAGATCGTGCCCAGTCAAGAGGCGGTACGCCTCGAGGTATCGCTCGGACGTCGCATGCACGACCTGCGGGGGGAGTGCGGGTCCGGGGGGGGCGCCATTCCAGACACCGCCGGTGCGAAGCTGGTCCAGGTAGTCACGGAGCGGCTGCTTGTCGAAGCTCGGCGGCGTGGCGCCGGGCCGAACCTGGTCGGCAGGCCAGAACCGTGACGAATCCGGCGTCAACAGCTCGTCGATCAAGAGGAGCGACCCGTCGCGGCCGTGCCCGAACTCGAACTTCGTGTCGGCGACGACGATGCCTCGCGTCGCGGCGTACCGCCGTCCCGCGTCATACAGGGCGAGGCTGCGACCGCGCAACTCCCGCGCGATGTCGACTCCCAGCTCTCGCTCGACGCGTGAGAACGGCACGTTCTCGTCATGTCCGCTGGTCGCCTTTGTCGCAGGCGAAAACAGCGGAGGCTCGAGCGGCGCCGACTGCACGAGCCCGGGAGCGAGCGGCTCACCGGCCAGGGTACTGTGAGACCGGTATTCCGACCAGGCGGACCCGGCGAGATAGCCGCGTACCACACATTCAAAAGGGAGTGGCTCAGCACGACGGCACAGCATGGCGCGGCCGGCCAGGACGGACTCGAACCCCGCGAGCGCCGGAATCCGCTCGACGATCTCCGCGGTGCCCGCCGTGATGAAGTGGTTTGGCGTGACGTCCGCGAGCTGCGAAAACCAGAATGCCGAAAGCTGGGTAAGCACGGTTCCCTTGCGAGGGATCGGATCGCCCAAGACGACATCGAAGGCACTCACACGATCGGAGGTGACCAGCAACAGGAGGTCGTCGGTGGCATGGTAGACTTCGCGCACCTTGCCCCGCCTGACCAGCGGAAGCGGGAGCAGATGGCCAGCCGACGCCGTGGTCATACGCGCACGTCTGCCTGCTGCGAGTCGGCCGCGCGCGCTCGCGCGCGCCCGAGAAGCGGTTCGATCACTTCTCGGATGAACTCGTCTACCTGGGCCGGTGCCCGGCCCACGTAGCGGTCAGGGTCGAGCTCCGCCCGGAGCGTCTGGGAGGGCACCGCCCGAAGGGCAGGGTCGCCCGCCAACCGGTCGAGGAGGTCGTTCTGCTCCCCGGCCGCTACTCGCTCTGCCGCCTCCATGCTGGCTCGCCTGATCACCTCGTGGAGTGCTTGCCGATCGCCCCCGGCCTCAACGCCGATCATGAGCCACCGCTCGGTGGCCATGAAGGGCATCTGGGCAGCCACCCGCGCGGCGATGACAGCCTCGCGTACCTCGAGCCCCACCACCACGTTGGTAACGAGCACGAGGATCGCGTCGGTCGCGAGGAAGGCCTCCGGGAGGACCAGCCGTCGGTTCGCGCTGTCGTCCAGGGTCCGCTCCAACCACTGCGCAGCTGCTGTGTGTGCCGCGTTCCCGGCGAGCTCGATCACATAGCGGCCGAGGCTGCAGATCCTCTCGGCGCGCATGGGGTTGCGCTTGTACGGCATGGCGGACGAGCCGACCTGCTCGTCCTCGAACGGCTCGCGCAGCTCGCCATCGTGTTGCAGCAGCCGCACGTCCTGGCCGAGCTTGCTCCCCGACTGTGCGATGCCGGAGAGGGCCGCGAGGACCCTGGCGTCCACCTTGCGCGGATACGTCTGCCCGGTGACGGCAAAGGTCGCGTCGAAGCCCATCGCCTCCGCGACGCGTCGGTCGAGCTCGCGGACTTTGGCTTGGTCACCGCCGAAGAGCTCGAGGAAGCTCGCCTGTGTTCCGGTCGTTCCCTTCACACCGCGGAGCGGCAATCGCTCGACCCCGTCGAGCACCGCCTCGACATCGAGAGCGAAGTCTTGCATCCACAGGGCGACGCGTTTCCCGACCGTAGTGAGCTGGGCCGGTTGATAGTGCGTGTACGCCAGTGTCGGCGTGGCCCGGTGGCGCTCGGCGTGCACGCGCAGCGCATCGAGCACGGCCAAGAGGCGGCCCAGGAGCAGGCGCAGCGCGTCGCGCACGAGGACGAGGTCGGCATTGTCACTCACGTAGGCGCTCGTAGCGCCGAGATGCAGGAACGGCCGCGCCGCCGGAGCCTGATCGGCGTAGGCGTGGATGTGTGCCATGACATCATGGCGGAAGCGGCGCTCGTAGTCTGCTGCGCGTGAGAGATCGACGTCGTCGAGATGGGCACGCATCTCGTCGATGGCTGTGGCGGGAACGGCGAGCCCCAAATCTCGCTGGGCGGTTGCCAGGGCGAGCCAAAGCCTGCGCCACACGCCAATCCGGTGGCGCT
>JBDHCY010000071.1:0-14482 GCA_039591795.1 Gemmatimonadota bacterium
GAAGTCCCAGTTGTTGTAGTAGAAGAGGGTTCCCGGCGCCTGGCTCCCACGCGCGGGGCGATTTCTCTCCATGCCGGGCGTCTCGTAGGCCGCCGGGTGGTACACGCCCGAGCGCGACCGGATGAGATCGGCGACGCGCGCGCGCCGCTCGGCCTGCGTGAGTCCCTGAACATCGTCGATCTCGAGTTGATCGAGCGTCGCTGCCGTGTCGAGCCGGCCCCCGGCAACGGCGATGCCAATCAGCGACCCCAGCACGCTCTTCCGAATGGAGTGCAGGTTGAGTTTCGCTCGCGTGTCGCCCCATTCGTGGACGATGCGTCCGTCCGCGACCACGAGGTAGGCGGCGGAGCCGATCTTCTGGGCGACCGAATCGGCCGCGGCCAGCCGGGCAGCGGACCACCCGACGGCCTGAGGATCGGCAACTCGCTCCCAAGTCGGGCCGGGCCAGTGCTGCTGGGCGGCGAGGCGCGTGGCGACAACGGCTGCCGCGAGGAGGACGCGAAAGGCGAGGGTCATTGGACGGTACCTATGCGGTTCACCACAGTTTGACCAACGGCGGGCGCAGAGGGTTGGAGTGCGAAGCGCACCTGTGTCGGTCGTGCATACGGTCTGGGGCGGGACTATTTGCACGTCTCGAGCATCCAAGCTACGATGGGGCTCCACGGAGGCGTCCTCGTGACCTACGGCTTCGCGGAAGCTCGTCATCGAGTCTGTCACGATCACGTGATCTTCAACGTGGTCTCGTACGATCGAGCGGCGCTCGACGCGATGATCGCTCCTGTCCGTCGGCTGCTGGCGATCGTGGTCGCAGTGTCCGCCACTCAGTCGCCGATGGCCGCCGCGCAGCGGGACCTTGACGCCTTTGTCGAGCCCATTCTCGCCGCGTGGGACTCCGCGGACGTGGTGTGCCTCGGGGAGCGACACGGCTCCCGCAACGACTCTGAGCTTCGGATCGCGCTCGTGCGCCACCCGGACTTCACCCGCCGTGTGGACGTGGTCGTGGTCGAATTCGCGAGCCCGGTGAAGCAGGACTTGCTCGATCGCTTCGTCTTGAACGGCGAGGAACTCTCACGCGAAGAGCTGCAACCCATCTGGCGAGAGACGGGGGCCCGAGCGTGGGAGTCCCCGATCTACGAAGAGTTCCTGCGCGCGGTGCGTGACGTCAACCTCCTGCTGCCCGCCGAGCGGCGCGTGCGGGTGCTGGCGGGAGACAGCCCGATCGACTGGTCGCAGGTCGAGACCGCGGAAGACCTGTTCCCGCACTTCGAGCGGGGGGGCCGTGGCGGCGAGATGCGGCTCATCGTCGCGGAGCAGGTGCTCGCGCAAAACCTCAAGGCGCTCGCTGTCTTTGGAGCGGGACACTGCGAGAAGCGCGGCGGCGGTTTTCCGGGCGAGTTGGAGCCGCAGTTTCCTGGTCGCTTCTGGGTCGCGTACCCGCTCGACCGGGATCCCGAGTACATGGCCGAGGCCCGACGGGCCTTCGGGTTAGGCGATGAGGCTCGATGGATCCCCGTGACGGGGACGCCGCTGGCCAACCGGCGAGCGGCTGGTCTTTTCTACACGGGTCAATTCGACGACACGACGACGACCCTCGGCCGGCTCCTCGACGCGATCATCTATTACGGCAGCGGGCCCGATGACGTCGTCCGGCCGGACACGGTGGTGGTCAGCCCGGCGTTCCAGGCTGAACTGCGACGCCGGAGCCGCCTGACACGCGAGGCCTTCGAGCGCTGGATGCAGCGGGAACGATAGCCTTTACCCAGCCTGCCCCGCCGGTGACCTTTCGACCATGCGGATCGAGATGCGACCGGCGCGGTGGTGCATGCTGGCCCTGGCATTCCCGGCCTCCCTCGCCGGGCAGCGCACGCCGCGCGAGATCGTCGACCATGTGGATCGGATGCTCCGCGGTAACTCGAGCCGCGCCGAGGTCACGATGGAGATCTCGACCGCGCACTGGGCTCGGTCGATGGACGTGGCCATCTGGTCGCTCGGGACCGAATACAGTCTCATTCGGATCGGGGCACCCCCCAAGGACGCCGGCACGGCCACCCTGAAGATCGACAACGAGATCTGGAACTACCTCCCGCGTGTCGACCGCACGATCAAGATTCCCTCGTCGATGATGGGCGCGGCCTGGATGGGGTCCCATTTCACCAACGACGATCTCGTCAAAGAGAGTCGCATCATCGACGATTACGAGATCGACTTGAGCTTCGAGGGCGCACGAGACGGGGTCGACGTGTGGGAGTTCGTACTCACCCCGAAAGCCGAGGCGGCGGTCATCTGGGGCCGAATCGAGGAACGGGTGCGCCGGGCCGACTACATGCCCATCTGGGTACACTATTTCGACGAGCGTGGTGAGCTCAGTCGGATCATCACATTTTCCGAGTACCGCAGGATGGGCGGGCGGCTGGTGCCGACCGTGATGACCGTCGTGCCCAGCGACAAGCCGGATGAGAGTACGATCATCCGATACCGGGAGCTCGAATTCGACGTGGGGCTCGACCCGTCGTTCTTCTCGCTACGCCGGTTGCGGGCGGGAACGCGGTAGTCGGGCATGAACACCCTCCCCTGGTGGCGCATCGGTTGGCGCAACCTCGGCCGCAATAGGCGACGCACTCTCCTCACCGCACTCGGACTCGCCGTGGGCTACACGTCGGTCGTGGTTCTGACCGGTCTCACGAACGGGATCATCGACGACATGGTCGAGAACGCCACGAGCGTGATCACGGGCCAGATCGCCGTCCAGGCTCCCGACTACCTGCCCGAGCGGAGCATCTACGAGACGATCGGCGGACGCGATGGAGTCAACCTGGCGCCACTCCTGGCTGCGCTCTCGAACGACCCCGCCGTGGCGGCCGCCGCCCCGCGGGTGTACGCGGGCGGCCTCGTGAGCTCCGGGGCATCGACGGCTGGGACATTGCTGCTCGGGATCGACGTCGATCGTGAAGCCGCGACGTCGCGTCTGCTGAGTGCACTCGCCGAGGGCCGACTGCCTACGGCCGGTGCTCGAGAGGTCCTGATCGGGCGCGAGCTCGCGAAGCAGTTGGACGTCGCGCCCGGTGACGAGTTGGTACTGGTGGCACCGGCAGCAGATGGATCGCTGGGGAACGATCTCTACTCGGTCAGTGGGATCTACTCTTCGGGGATGTCCGATCTCGACAACAACTACGCGCTGCTTCCGATCCGAACGCTGCAAGAGCTCGTGGCGCTCGACGCGGGCCGCGTGCACGAGATCGCGCTTCGTGTACTCGATCCGTGGGACGCCCCCGACGCCGCCGCGCGCCTGACGACGAGCGTCGGGCCGGACGCCGTGTCACTCGACATCCGACCGTGGACGACTCTACGCCCGGAACTGCGTGACTACGCAACGCTCGCCAAGAGCTCGATGTGGATTCTGCTCGTGGTCGTGTTCGCCATGGCGATCTTCGGCGTGGCGAACACGCTCCTGATGGCGACCTTCGAACGTCGGCGAGAGTTCGCCTTGCTCCTGGCTCTCGGCACGACGCCGCGCCGCATCGTGGCCGCACTCCTGGCCGAGGCGACTGCGCTCAGCCTGATCAGTGTCCTCGTCGGCGTGGCGACGAGCGTACCGCTCATCGCGTGGTGGCGTCACGCACCCCTCGACCTGGGATCGTTGATGGGCGACTTCACGATGGCCGGCGCGCTCGTGCGCCCGGTGCTTCGAACCAGCAGTCCTGGCGGGATGTACGTCTTGGCTGCCGTCGCGCTCCTGGCGACCGCGCTCCTCGCATCGCTCTACCCGGCATTCCGGGCGACGCGCGTGCCGCCGGCCGACACGCTGGCCGGACGCTGAGATGGAACGTCTGCGCCTGCTCCTGAGGCTTGCGTTGCGCAACGTGCGGCGACAGGCGCGGCGAAGCCTGCTCACGGCCTCGGCGATGGTCGTCGGTCTGGCCCTTTTGATTCTCTCCCGCACGCTGGCCGACGGAGCCCACGAGCAGTGGATCGATTCGGGCGTGCGGCTCGGCTCGGGGCACGTCACGGTGCAACACCCGGAGTTTCGTGCGCGCCGATCAATCGAGCGACACGTCACGGCCGCAGACCGGGAGGCGGCTGAGTCGGCGTTGCGCGATCCGCACGTCGCTCCCCTCGTACGGGCTGTTGCTCCCCGGATCGAGGCGGCGGCCCTGGCCGTGACGCCCGGATCGGCGCTCCCCGTTGCGATCATCGGTATCGACCCCCGGGCGGAGCCCGCGTTCTCCGAGATGGAGCAGCGTCTGACCGACGGACGGTTCCTCGAACCGGGTGACCGCCTTCACGCGTTCGTCGGCGAAGCCCTCGCCAACCGGCTTCAAGTTGAGCTCGGGCACCGCGTCGTGCTCACGGCACAAACCGTGGATGGCGCGATAGGCGAGCAGCTCGTTCGGTTGACGGGTACCTTCCGCACCGGGATCCCGGAGGTGGACGAGCGTCTCGTCTTCGTCCCGCTCGCGACGGCACAGGAATGGCTCGGGCTCGGTGATGCGATCACCTCGCTCGGCGTGCTGCTCGACGAGAGTTGGAGTGTGCCGAACGCGGCGCGGCGGCTCAGGACGTTGATGCGTGAGCGCGAGGCAACGGCCGCCGTGCTGACCTGGCGAGAGGCCATGCCGGAGCTCGACGCTGCCGTGCGGATGGACGATTACGGCGACTACGTCTTTCACATCATTCTGTTCGTGATCGTCGCACTCGCCATCGTCAACACCGTGCTGATGTCGGTGCTGTACCGCACTCGAGAGTTCGGGGTCCTCCAGGCGCTGGGGGTGCGCAAGCGAGACGGTGCGGCACTCGTCGTTGTCGAGTCGATGATCCTTACGGGGGTGAGCGGAGTGGTGGGCCTCGTCCTGGGGCTCGGAGCCACCTGGCTCTTCTTTCGCAACGGCCTCGATCTCTCGAGCCTGATGGGCGATCAGATGACCGCGGCCGGGACAGTGATCGAGGCCGTGTTCTACCCCCGGTTCCGACTCGCACAGATCGGAGTGAGTCTCGCCTTCGTCGCCGCAATCGGTCTGTTGGCGTCCCTCTACCCGGCGTACCGTGCCACGCGCATCGATATCGCCGAGGCAATGAAATTCGAGGCATGAACGATACCGACCAAGCAGCCGTACGCACCGAGGGTGCGTGGAAGGTCTTCGAGCACGACGGCATCGCGGTCGAGGCGGTTCGCGACGTCACGCTGCGCATCGGGCCGGGCGAGTTCGTCGTCCTCGCGGGGCCGTCGGGCTCGGGCAAGACCACCCTGCTCAATCTGTTGGGGGGACTCACCCGCCCAACCCGCGGCCGCATCTGGATCGATGAAGTGGAGATCACCGACCTGCCCGAGCGGAAGATCGCGCGGATCCGGCTCGAGCGTCTCGGCTTCGTATTCCAGGCGTATAACCTGTTGCCCGTGCTCACAGCGCTCGAGAATGCGGAGTTCTCGCTCCTCTTGCGCGGCGTGCCGGCGGAGGAGCGCCAGCAACGAGTCACGGCGCTGTTCGAACGAATCGGGATCGGCGGGCTCGAAGACCGGCGCCCCGGCAAACTCTCAGGAGGCCAGCAGCAGCGAGTGGCCGTGGCACGGGCGGTCGTAGGCCAGCCTGCGCTCGTGCTGGCCGACGAGCCTACTGCCAACCTCGACTCGGCCTCGAGCACGGAGCTCCTCGACATGATGGTCGAGCTGAACGAGGAATTTGGCACGACATTCGTCTTCGCAACGCACGATGCTGCGCTGATGGCGCGCGCGCGCCGGCTCATTCGACTCGTGGACGGCGCGATCGCTTCCGACGACACACGCCGGTAGCAACATGGGCCGGCGAGCCGTCACGGCCGGGGCGCTCGCCCTCGCGACAGTGGCCAGCGCGCCCTCGGCCGACGCCCAAATGCCCAGGCTGCGCGGCTACGGCCTCAACGTAGTGCTCGCCGCAGCCGACGGCCCATTCACGGCGGCGGGCGTGCAGGATCTCCAACGCGTGCGTCTGATGCTCAGCGGCCCGATCGGGCCGGTCGCCCTCGATGCCGCATACGAACACGTCCTCGTACTCACCTCGGCGCCCGATTTGAGCGGACTCGCGGGCATCGGGCAGCCGGCAGGCAGCGGGGATTGGCTCCCGCTTCAGGGAAATCTGGTGGAGACAGACAACGTACGATGGCGGCACCGGGTCGACCGGCTCGCTGCGGCCGTCGAGCACGACGTCTTCGCGGCGAGTGTCGGTCGCCAAACCATCTCATGGGCCACCACTCTGTTTCTCACACCTGCCGACCCGTTCGCGCCGTTCGACCCCGCCGATCCGTTCCGGGAGTACCGCAGCGGAGTGGACGCGCTCCGCGTTCGCGGGTTCCCGGGCCCGATCAGTGAGGTCGAGGCCGTCGTGCGGCCGGCTACGTTCGATTCGGTGACGACCATGACTGCCCTCGCGCGAGCCCGCGTGGCAACCGGGCGGCTCGAGCTTTCGGGCTGGGGCGGGATCGTACACGACGATCCGTCGCTCGCCGCCACGAGCACACTGACCTTCGCCGGAGCCGTTGCACGAGCGGAGGTGGTGCTTCGCTGGGTGGACACCGCGACCGTCGCCCGCGTGGCGGTCGGTGTGGACCGCAGCTTCGAGCTTTGGGCGCGCACGCTGTACCTGGTACTCGAATACCAACACGACGGGTTTGGCGCTGCAGACGCCGACGAGCTGCCAGCCGTTCTCGGTTCCGAAGCGTTCCGGCGCGGTGAGCTCCAGGTCCTCGGCCGCAACGAGTTCGCGGTACAGGCCAGTTATCAGGTACATCCACTCGCGGGGGTGAGCCTGGTGACCCTGTGGAACGCGAGCGATCGCAGCGTGCTGCTCGGGCCCGGTGTCTCCTGGGACGCGCTGAGCTTCCTCAGCCTTCGGGCAGGGGCGTACTTCGGCCTGGGTGACGGCCGGACAGCGCTCGGCCTCCCGGCGTCGGAGTACGGCGCCGTCCCCGCCAGCGGCTACGTATCGGGGAGCGTGTTCTTCTAGCGGTGGTCCGGCTCAGGCACGTTCGCCGTACCCCTCACGGAGCACTCGCCGGATACGCCGCCACCACCGCCCCCTCAGCGTCGAGAAACTCCAGGCGCGCCACGTCAGTCGAATCGACGAACAGTCGAGCCCGCACCCTGCCATCGACGTCGCGCAGTTGGACCTGGGCAGTGCGATTCTGACTGCCGACGAACAACCGCTGGACACCGAACTCACCGCGCTGCCGCGCCTCGACGCCGGCGCGTCTCAGCGAGTCGCGTGTTGCGCTATCGGCATCCAGGAACAGCGCCGCCCGATCGAAATGCGTGCTCATCGGGACGTCGGTCGGCCGGTCCCACACCCTGAGGCCAGCCCGGCGCGTTCTGCCGTTGTCGATGTACTGGAGGGCGACGACTTGATTCTGCTTCCACTGATCCAGCGACAAGTGACCAACCGCCGAGTATCCAGAGTCTCGGACGATGCCGTTGTAGATCAGGCCGCCTACCTCGTCGCCCTGCTCGTTGTAAAAGATCATGCCTGAGAGGAGGTCACGCCCATCGGCGACGGCGCGAGGATACTCGCGACCGTCGATGACGGGGCCCGGAATGCGTTCGCGGTTTGCCAAGACCAGCACCGGTACTCCGCCGGGGCCCACGATGTTGAGTCGCTCCGCATCGATCTCGGTGAATCGAGCTTGGTCTTGCCGGGTGAACCCGGCCAGCGTCAGTGGGATGAGCAGCAGGAGGGCCACGGTGTTGAAGGCGGCGAGTAGGGACAAGCGTCGCTCGAGCGTGGACATGTATTACTCCGGAGTAGCGTCAACGGGGGGTGACGGCGATCAGCCAGGGCTTCGCGGTTCGTCCGGCGTTGGCTTCGACAGATCGAAGACGAGGAAGAAGGGCACGCGGCTGCAGTCGTCGAGATCGGGCTTCCTCGCCAGCTGCTCCGCCGTGGGGCGGGGCTCGTACAGCTGGCAGATGACGAACCCGACCTCGGCCACGAGTCGAGCCCACTCACTCAAGGTGTAACGCCAAGAGGGTGTCGACCATTGATAGCGCAGGCGAGGCATGTTCCAGCGGATCTCGGTCGCCCCTGTCTCGAAATAGCGATCAACCTTCAGGAATCGCTTGCGCCCCAACTCGTCGCGCTCCCATTCACGAAACGCCATCTCGGTGGCGGGATGCGGTACCGAGAAGACCAGGCGGCCACGAGGGCGGAGCACCGCAAACGCGCCGCTGAGCGCTGCCTGCACATCGGCCACGTCGTGGAGCGACATGCAGCCCGTAACCGTATCGAAGCTGGCTGACGGCAAGGCGGCTGCCACGTTGGAGGCGCTGAGCCTGTGATACGCGATGCCGAGCGGCTCTCGCTCCTCCCTCGCCGTCGCCAGCGCCAGTAGCTCGGCGGCAACGTCGATGCCAACCACAGACGCCCCTCGTTTGGCCAGCAGGCGGGTGAAGTAGCCCTGCCCACAACCGATGTCGAGCACCCGACGCCCGCCGAGCGGCTCGCACGCCGCGAGCAGCGCCGGGCCGTGGACTTCATGGCGGTAGTAGTCGGCCCCGGACTCGATGAAGTCGTCCCATGCTTCGGCCCCCTCGTTCCAGGCTGCTTCGGCGTCCGTCTCCCGGAATGCCATACCGCGTCCCCCTCAGCCGAGCCGATCACTCCACAGCACTGACCGCATTGGCGATCGCATTCGAACAAGCTACTCGGGCGTCGCCGAGCCAAAGCGGCCCCAGAGCGCCGACGAGCTCGCCGGTGCCTTACGCGGCTGCCTACCGGACGGCGAGTGGACGCCCGAGCGAGCGGGGGAATGGTGGCAGCGGCACGCGCCGTGACTCAGCGGGCGCTCGAAGCCTCGCACTCGCTCCCCGACGCGAGCTTCTCCGTCAGCCGATCCAGGTTCCCCTTGTACACATCGGTGTTGGCGTGGGACTGCTCCACCGCCATCCGATACGCCCTGCCATAGTTGTCTTTGGCTTCTTCCCACCTGCACGCGGCATCGTAGGCGTCACCGAGCGAGTCGTACACGTTGGCCGATCCGGGGTACAGTTTCGTGTTTCGCTCGAATACCCGGATCGCGTCGTCGACGCGTTGGTTTCCAAGGAGGGCGTAGCCGATCTGATTCACGCGCTGCTCCGGCACCCTAGCTTCGATTCCGAATCGGTCACTCAACTCCGAGTAGTGCTTCTCGATTTCGACCCATTCCTCGCCTCCCTCCGACATTCCCAAGGCGAACAGATTCGGGAGGTTCCAGCCCTCGAAGATCCATTCCAGGCCGTCGTAGAGGCTGCGATGGGGAACAGAGCCGTGGTCTTCGTCGGGCATGTGGTTCCACGCCCAGCGAAAAGACTCGGGAGCGCTCGTCTCGAGGATGCCAGCCAACGACCATGCACCCGCAAGCATAGCTCCGCCTTCGTTGCCCATCGTCATGTACAACCAGCTCCTCACCTCTGTATCCTCGTCGAACATCGTGGCGGCCTTGGCCACGAACTGCTGCTGGTCCCACCAGAGACTGGGGCTGATCGAGAGGTAGGCCTGAAACGCGTCTGGGTTCTCCATCAGCGCGTAGGTCGCGAAGAGTCCGCCGAATGAATGCCCAACCAGAATGTCGAACGGCTGAGTCCGATAGCGACTTTCCACCCAAGGCTGGAGCTCATCCGTCAGGAAGCGTAGGAAATCGCCTGCCCCACCGGCCGCTGGAAACGGGTTGGCCGTGTCCGCGAGCGTGATGGGCGGGGTGAGGTCGCGAGTTCGGCCATTCTGGGTGAGGTTCGGCACACCCACCACGATCATCGCAGGGGCACGGTTGTTGTTCGAAAGGAACTGCGTGACGCCAGAGGCATGGTGGAAGTGGCCGTCACCGTCGAGCAGGTAGAGCACGGGATAACGATCCGAGGACTGGTCGTATCCGGGTGGCGTGTAGATGAGCACTGGGCGGCCTTCATTCAACACGGCCGAATGGATGCTGGTGCGTTGGCCGATGATGATGGGCTCGCTGTCTTCGCCGTCCCCGTTGGTTTGCGCAGCCAGGGCGGTCGGCAGAGTGGCCACACTGATGACGGCGCTCAGAATGCACAGGGTGCTCAATCGGTAGCGCATAGTCGCTCATCCCCGAGAGATGTGGTATTCCTTGGAGCGGACCGCGGCCTGTCCGCCGGTCGATCTCCAAGACTCACTAGCTGAACTGCGCCCTTCCCCGCCTCGATCGGGTCCGCGCCTCACGGCTCGGAGAGGAATCGCAGGATCTCGTGCATCAACCGCTCTGCCTGGTCCGTCTCGAAAAGGAACTGAGCGTGGGCAGCCCCCTCGAGAATGACCAGCTCCTTCGCGCCCGTCGCTCGTTCGTATTGATCGCGAATCGCCGTGAGACGCAGGGCGCCGCTGCCGGTCGTGTCTCCACGGCTCGTGATGAACAGCTTCCGGCCCTGCATCCGTTCGGGCTCGTCGATCGCAGAGCTCGCCAGGAACACGAGACGATCGATCTCGCCGGGCTGGGCCTCCGTGGCCGCCTGCGCCGCCGCCCAACCTCCGAAGCTGGCCCCGACGACTGAAACGGCCCGCGCCCCGGTCTCGCGAAGGTATCTCACGCCCGCGAGCACATCGAGGTGGACGCCGTCATAGGAATCCGTGGCCGAGGGCCCAGCCCGTGACTGCCCGCGCCCTCGGAAGTTGATCGCCAGCACGCGGAATCCAGCGTCTGTGAGCACGGGGACCTGGGCTGCCCAGCTCTCCTTGGTGAAGCGACCACCGTGAGCGAGCAGTACGGCGTGATCGCCGTCTCCGTAGATCGTCGCGTGAACGATTCCACCATCTTCGGTCGGGATGAATACGTCTTCCTGTAGCGCGATCGATTCGCTGACCAAGAAGGTCAACACCACGGCCGCGACGATCAACATCCTTGGCTCCGCTGATGAGAAGAAGAGGGGCAGACCCCGCTGCCTTGCCGTACGTCCTCTCGGCTGGGGTCGTGCATTGATAGTAGCTGGACGATGGATGCCGCGGCAGGCGCCTTTCTTGGACGCGCCGGAGGGGCCGTCTCTCGGGTGCGAGCTACACTTGGTGGTGATAGGTTGAGGGCTCAGTCCTTGGACCCTCGACCATGGCAGGACGGTTGACTTCGAATCCAGTGCTCCAATTCGTTGATCAGCAAGGATTTGTGATGCTCGATGGAGGGCTCGCCACGACGCTCGAAGCGCACGGCTGTGACCTCGACGATCGGCTGTGGTCCGCGACAGCGCTGCTCGAATCTCCCGAGACCATCAAAGAGGTGCACCGAACCTTCCTGGAGGCGGGCGCCGACTGCATTGCTACCGTCTCGTATCAAGCGACCATCGACGGGTTCACAGCTCGGAGATGCACGGCTCGCCAGGCTCGGGAGTTGATCCAACTGTCTGCGGCGCTCGCGCTTGCCGCTCGCGACGAATTCTGGGCGCACAAACCCAACCGAGCGGGCCGATTACGTCCGCTCGTGGCGGCGAGCATCGGGCCGTACGGTGCATTCCTCGCCGACGGATCGGAATACCGTGGAGATTACGGGCTGGACGAGGCGGCGCTACACGCCTTTCACGCCGAGCGCTGGCATCTCCTCGCCCTGACCGGTGTCGACCTCATGGCGTGTGAGACGATTCCATCTCTCCCTGAAACGCGTGCACTGCTCCGTCTCATCGACGAGACTAGGCAGTGGAGCTGGTTGAGCTTCAGTTGCCGTGATGAGGGCCACATCAGCGACGGGACAGATGTCCGTGAAGTGGCGAGCCTGTGTGACACCATCCCTTGGATCGCCGCCCTGGGAGTGAATTGTGTTGCCCCATCGTTGGTGACGGCGTTGCTCGACACGCTCAGTCGCGTGACCGACAAGCCTGTGTTGGCGTATCCGAACTCCGGGGAAGAGTACGACGCCATGCAGAAGCGGTGGACAGGTATGGCCACCCCGGAGCGTTGGCCGCTCGCCGAGTGGCGCGCGGCCGGTGCGAAGGGCATTGGGGGGTGCTGCCGCGTGCCGCCCGACGCGATCGGCGCAATGCGCGAACGCCTCGAGCACATGGGAGCATGACTATTCGTACCGTAGTGCCACGATCGGGCTGACCGTCGTCGCCCGGCGAGCCGGAACGAGACTCGCGAGCAAGCCGACGAGGGCTATCGTCACGAACACGATCGTAAACACCGGTGGATCTTGTGGCGTCACCTCGAACATCAGAATGCCGATGATCCGCGTGAGCCCATAGGCCATGACCAGTCCGAGTGCCATTCCCAGCGCGATCTGTCTGCCACCCTGACGCATCACCAGGCGCACGATGTCCTGGGCGCTGGCACCCAACGCCATGCGAATCCCCATCTCCTTCAAGCGCCGACTGACGGAGAATGACAGCACGCCGTAGAGGCCCACGGTGGCCATGAACAGCGCTGCGGCTCCGAACGTGATGAACAGCGTGCCGAACACGCGGTAGAACCACGTGCCTTGATCGATGACGCCCTGCATGGAAAGGACGTTGTACATCGGGAGGTCCGGGTCGATCCCGCGCAGCGTTGCGCGCACGCCCGGCGTCAATGCCGTTGCGCTCACGCCCGGAGCTGCCCTCACCACCAGGCTCATGAATCGAATATCTTGTTGGGCGGTCGGAGCATAGTATCCCCACGGATCCGGGCGATCGGGGTCGAACCCCTCCATTCGCAGGTCCGGCACGATCCCCACGATGGTCTTCCATGCGCCCAGGCTGTCCCGGCCCGCGAATTCGGCAAAGCGCTGCCCGAGGGGATCGCGGTCCGGTAAGAAATGGCGCGCAAAGGACTCGTTTACGATGGCAACCGGCGGCGCATTCACGTCGTCGCTGCGCCGGAAGTCTCGACCGGCGAGAATCGGAACGTCAAACGTCTCGAAGAAGTCCGGCGCGACGTACGAGTAGCGTGCCTCGGGATAGTCCTGTCGGGTGAGGTAGGTCGTGCCTTCGATCCCAATGCTCCGACCGCTCGTCGAGACGGGAAGTCTGGTGGTCATCGACACCGCTCGCGCGCCGGGTAGGGCTGCGAGACGGTCGGCCAACTCGAGAAAGAACTGGCGTCGGTCCTCTGCAATCGGATAGTCGGTCTCGAAGAGTCCGATGCGAGCGGTGAAGACATCCTCCGTTGCATAGGGGAACTCGAAGTTGCTGAGTCTGACGATGCTCTTGACCATGAGTCCGGCGCCGACTAATAGGGCACACGACAGAGCGATCTCCGCCGTCACCAAGATCTTCGTCAGCTTGTTGCCGAGGATTCCCGACGATCCCCGCGTCTCGTCCTTCAGCGTCGCGTTGACGTCGGTCTTCAAGACCTGCCATGCCGGGGCGGCGCCCGCGACGAGTGCCGTGAACGCGACGATCCCGACCACGAACAGCATGATCGGCAGATCCATCGCGAAGTCCATGTAATACGGTTTGCCCACGCCCTGTGTGGCACGGTCGAACAGGGTGATCCCCGCGTAGGCGATCCCCATGCCGAACAGCGCTCCGATCGCGGCGAGGAGCGTGGTTTCCGCGAAGAAGGGCAAGGCGACCCGGAATCGGGAGCCACCGAGCGCCGTCCGCACCGCGGCCTCGCGCGTGCGAAGCGTAGCTCGCGCCATGAGCAGGTTGGCCACGTTGGCGCACGCGATGAGCAAGACGAAGATCGTCGCGATCTGCATCGCGCCGAATACGGCCACCAACTCCGGGCCGGTGTCCTCCTCGACGAAGGTGCGGAAGCGAGTGGAGAAGCCTTGGTTCGTCTCGGGGTATTCCTGCGCCAATCGCTCGGCGATCAGTGCCATCTCCAGAGCGGCCTGGTCCAGCGTGGCCCCATCTTTCAACCGGCCGACGACGTCGACTCGCGTGCTGCGAGCCCTGGTCGTCTCACCGCGGTCGTCCCGGCGGATGGCCCATATCTCCTGATCCTGGGGGAACATGAATCCCTCGCGCAGGACCCCGAGGACCGTCGCAGCCTCGCCGTTCACCTTGATTGGCTTGCCGACGACGTCCGGATCCGAGTTGTACCGCTCCTTCCATATGCGATGGCCGAGGACGACCGTGAGGGGTGCGCCCGGCTCGTCGTCGCCCGGTCGGAACGTGCTTCCCAGAATCGGCCGAACCTGCAGGAGGTCGAAGAGGTTCGCGGACACGAACGCGCCATCGTAGCGGTCCGGTCCCTCGACGCCGCTCACGTTGGCGGTGCCCGTGCTGTAGCGGCCGATGCCGATGAACGACGTCTGTTGTTCGCGCCAATCGTAGAAGTCGAACATCGACGGATCCCTGACGTCGATCTCACGCGAGGGATTCGTCAGGTAGATCAGCGTCAGGCGATTCGGTTCCGGAACGTCGTGGCCCCGCAGGAACACCCCGTAGACCAGGCTGAACGCGGTGGTGCAGAGCCCGATCCCGAGCGCCAGCGTGAAGCTCGTGATGACGGCGGAGACCGGCTCTCTTCTGAGAGTCCGGAAGCTGAGCTTCAGTTCTTGCAGGAGTGCGCGCATGTGGACCCGGCCCCGAGTATGGGAGCCATACGGGTTGCGG
>JBDHCY010000072.1:0-14474 GCA_039591795.1 Gemmatimonadota bacterium
AACATTCTACCTCTGTTCGATTCGGGCGAGGCGGACTCTTTCCTTTATTACGTGATGCCGTACATCGAGGGCGAGACCCTCCGGGAGAAGCTGAACCGCGAGACGCAACTCGGCATCGAGGAAGCGGTCAAGATCACGACGGAGGTGGCCGAGGCGTTGGACTCCGCGCACCAACAGGGGGTGATTCACCGGGACATCAAACCTGAGAACATCTTGCTGCACCAAGGCCGCCCCATGGTCGCGGATTTCGGCATTGCGCTCGCGGTAAGCGCGGCCGCGGGCGGGCGGATGACGGAGACGGGGCTGTCGCTGGGCACGCCGCATTACATGTCGCCGGAACAAGCGACGGCCGAGAAGGACCTCACCGCCAAATCGGATATCTACTCCTTGGGCGCGGTGCTGTACGAGATGTTGACCGGGGATCCGCCCCACACGGGCTCGTCGGCACAGCAGATCATCATGAAGATCGTGACAGACGAGCCCCGTCCGGTGACGGACCTGCGGAAGTCGGTACCGCCGAACGTGACGGCGGCGGTGAGCAAGGCACTCGAGCGGCTGGCGGCAGACCGGTTCGAGACGGCGGCCCGGTTCGCCGAGGCGTTAACGAACCCGGCGTTCACGGTGCCGACGACGCATGCCACGACCCTAGCGGGTGCAACGGAGCGACGCGCGGGCCCGTCTTGGCGCCGAGTGTTCCCCTGGGCGCTGTCGACGGTGCTTGCGATGAGCTTGGTCGTCCTCGGTGCCAAGTGGCTTGATCGGCCAGCGACCCCGGTGCTGCGCGTCAGCGTAGCGCTGGGTCGGGGCACGGACGTATCGGCGGATACGATGAGGCCGTACATGCGCTGGGCTCGAGTTGGGCAACTCGCGTTCTCACCCGATGGAACGCTGCTGGTGTACGGGGCCTGGGATTCCGTCGGCGACCTCCGCTTGTATAGGCAGCGATTGGATCAGGAGCGAGCCGATCTCATCGAGGGTACGGAATCGGGCGTTGCGCCCGTCTTCTCCCCGGACGGGGCGTGGATCGCGTTCTGGGACATATCGACACAGCCCGGGGTGCTCAAGCGAATCTCTGCGACGGACCTAGCCATCGAGACCATTGCACCGTTCCCGCAGGGTCTCCTGTGGGGAATGACGTGGGGAGACGACGAGACGATCGTGGCGAGTATCGGTCGCGAAGACGGTTCTCGGCTCTATCAGGTTCCCGCGAGCGGGGGTGAATGGGAGGTGCTGGCCGAGGCGGAGCAACCGCAGAACGGGTACGTGGCGTACAGTCAGCCGCACATGCTCCCCGGCAGCAAGGCGCTCCTGGTGCAGTCGCGGTTGGGCGAGGACCCGGAGCAAGCCGAGATCGTCGCCGTGGACGTGGTGACGGGCAACGCGACGCCAGTCCTATTGAACGCCATGGACCCGCGCTACGTGCCAACGGGCCACCTCCTGTTCATGCGGCAGGGCACGCTCATGGCGGTCGGGTTCGACCCGAACCGGCTCGAGGTCCGCGGCGAGCCCGTCACGCTGATCGGGGACGTGATGCACGCGGTCGGCATGTGGAATAGTGGCGAGGAGTCGGGTGCGGCGCAGGTCGCGGTGTCCGCGGCGGGACACCTGGCCTATGCTCGCGGCGGTCTTGCCCCCGAGGAGCGCGAGCGTGTAGTGCGGGTGACGAGTGCCGGTGATACCGTGCCGCTCGACATGGAGCGGCGCGCGTACGGCAGGCTTCGCTATTCGCCTGATGGGACGAGGATCGCCTATACAGCTGGACGCGGGAGGCAAAACGACATCTGGGTACGTGACCTGAACCGAGGCGTGGATCAGCAGCTGCGTACCGGGGGCTTCCAGAACGGGGCGGTAGAGTGGAGCCCGGATAGCCGATGGCTTGCGTTCAGTTCGGACCGCGATCAGGCCAACTGGAACATCTATCGGCTCCCAGCTGACGGCAGCGGCGAACCGGAGCGGCTGGCTCCGTCGGACCGTTTTCAAATGGTCGCATCGTGGTCGTCGGACGGGGTGATTGCCTACCTCGAAGACGGGGACATCTGGGTGTTGCCGCCGGACGGCACGCCGGCCCCCTTCTTCGCGTCGGAGGCAGTGGAGCGGTATCCGACGTTTTCCCCAGATGGTCAATGGCTCGCATATACGTCGGACGGTGATGGAGAGCAGGAGGTCTACGTGCGGCCGTATCCGGCCTCCGAACCCGAAGTCAAGATCTCCCAGAATGGTGGGCGCAGCCCAGCGTGGTCGCGTGACGGTCGCCGCCTCCATTACATACAACCACCTCAAAGCTCGGCTGACTGGGTCTTGATGGCAGTCGATGTGCGTCCAGGAGAGCGAAACCTCCGACCGGGGCGGCCAGTACCGCTCATCGACCCTTGGTCTTGCTGCGTCTTTCCTCTCCGAGGCTACGACGTGTTGTCTGACGGTTCCTTCATCACCCGGGTTGCTGACGCTTACACCGTTCGGGCCCGGGACAGGAGCGCGGCGGCTTTCGAGGTGCAGATCATCTGGAACTTCTTCGAAGAACTCAAGACGCGGGTTGGGAACGAGTGAAGGTGGGTCGTTCTCCCGCAACGGTGTTCGGCCTTTCACGGGCCCTGAGTCTCGACAAGGAGCACTCGTCCATGATCGTTCGATTCCTGCCCACGCCGCGCCGCGCTGCGATCGTCCTGATCACCATGGCGGGCCTCGGCTTGGGCGTTCGCTCGGCGGACGCCCAGAAGTTCGACGCGGACCTCTTCCACGCCTACGTAGAGCAAGCGGTGATGGAGTGGGAGGCGGTGGGCCTCGCCGTCGCCGTGGTGAAGGACGGAGAGTTGATTTTCGCCCGGGGATACGGTGAGCGAGAGCTGGGCAGCGGCGAGACGGTGGACGAGGAAACGCGGTTCGCCATCGGGTCCACCACCAAGGCGATGACCGTGGCTGCCCTGGGCATGCTCGTGGACGAGGGCAAGGTACACTGGGACGACCCGGTCGTTGAGCATCTCCCCGGATTTCAGCTCTCGGATCCGTGGATGACCCGGGAGATCACCATCCGGGACATCCTCACGCACCGGGCCGGGCTGGGGGGTGCGGACTTCCTGTGGTACGGGAACGATGTCCCGCGGGAGTGGATCGTACGCCAGATCCGGCACGCAGAGCTGGCGTACTCGCCCCGCAGCTCCTTCATCTACCAGAACATCATGTACGCCACTGCCGGTGCAGTGGTGGAGGCGGTAAGCGGGATGCCGTGGGCCGAGTTCGTGAAGGCGCGGATCTTCACGCCCCTGCAGATGAGCGAGTCCTTCGCCCACCTATCTGAGACCGTGGGTCAGCCCAACGTGGCGCGGCCTCACGATGTGGTGGACGGGGAGCGAGTGCTCATCGAGAACGCCTCGGTGGATCCAGTGGACGCCGCCGGCTCGGTCTGGTCGAGCGTGGAGGACATGTCCCGATGGCTTCGGATGCTCTTGGCGGGCGGAGTTGCTCCT
This sequence comes from Gemmatimonadota bacterium, assembly GCA_039591795.1. Taxonomy (GTDB): domain Bacteria; phylum Gemmatimonadota; class Gemmatimonadetes; order Gemmatimonadales; family GWC2-71-9; genus JBDHCY01. The sequence goes on from JBDHCY010000072.1 coordinate 3,465, forward strand.
GACGGCACGCGCCTTCTGTCCGAGGAAGTGGTGGAGGAGATGTTCCGGCCGCAGACGCTCGTGTCCAGGAACTGGCCCTACCCCACCCGGGAGGTGACCCAACCCACCTGGACGAGCTACGGGTTAGGATGGTTCCAGCATGACTTTCGAGGCCACAAGCTCGATTTCCACACTGGGAGCATCGATGGTATGGTGGCCATCGCCGGGCTGGTGCGTGACGAGAACCTCGGGGCTTACGTCCTGGCGAATCGGGATCACGTAGAGGTGCGTCACGCCCTCATGTACAGGGTGTTTGATCACTTCCTTACGGCCGACGACGTTCGGGATTGGAGCGCGGAGTTGAAGCCCATTTACGACGCCAGGGCCCAGGAAAACGCCGAGGCAGAAGTCGAAAGGGAGAAGAGCCGAGTAGAAGGGACTTCGCCCTCCCTCGACCTGGGGGCCTACGTGGCTACCTACTCCCACCAGATGTATGGCGACGTGGAGGTGACACTCCGGGACGGTGGCCTGTATGTCTCCCGCAGCCCGGAACTCCAGGGGTCCGCCACCCACTGGCACTACGACACCTTCAGGGTGGCGTTGGAAGCCCGCTGGCGAGGGACGCAGCTCAGTTCGTTCGAGCTTTCCTCGGACGGTGCGGTGAGCGCATTGCATCTGGCCGGCGTCCGCTGGGATCGGCAGAAGGAGGACTGATCAGAAGGTTCCCATCCGCCTGAGACTCATCGCCCGGAGTTACATCGACAACTAATTCCCGCGGCGCGCTGTTCCCCCTGATGATCAGGCTAGGGATCACGGTCGGCTTCTAGTCCCGCCATAGGACTCTGCACGGTCTTCTACGCCGAGATGGGACGCGTCGAGGACGCCCAGCGCCACTACAAGATCTTCACCGAGACCTTCACCTCTACCTCGCCACCGACTTAAAGCATGAGCGCCAGGTAGCGGTCAAGGTCCTACGACCCGAGCTCGCCGCGGTGCTCGGGGCCGAGCGGTTCGTCATGATCAGGGGTGACCCGACCACGACCACGCAGTTGCAGGTGGTGTTGAACTGGAATGAGGAGTTGAGGGCGCAGGCCGGGAACTAGCGCGAACGCACCTCGCAGGGGACCGGGGGAAGCACCGGCGGCGACCGCTGCTTCCTTCCGCCCTGTTCGGTCGCGCCTAGTGGCGCTCGCTCACGCCGCGTCGAATCCCGCCGTCCCGATTACCGTCCTACCGCCGGCTTCGCTCGATCGGTGGAGCCCCCGCTGCTTCCAGAGCGCGTTCGAGCTGCGGCATCACCCGCTCGACGATCTGGTTCAACGTGGTCTGGAGCGCCGCGAGCTCGTTCCGCCCCGCCTGGACGGTCTGCCGATGCATGTCAGTGGGTCCATAGGACGTACTCAACCCACGCACACCGACGACGTAGCGGCTCCCCGGCGACGGTGGACTGTCCTCGCCGATCTCGCCCTTTGCTTCGCTTCCCCGAACCGCCGCTCGCAGCTCCAGCAGCGTGAGTCGCGTCTCGTACAGTCGGCGAGTCAGCACCGAGTCTACGGTGCCGGATCGCTCGAGCGCGGTTTGCATCGCTCCGACCGTTTCGAGCTGTTCGTCCAGCGCATTGCCGGTGCCCTGGAGGTCGTGCTGAAACGCTTCCAGCTCCGCGCGGAACGCGGCGACGACTTCGTGCGATGCCCGTGGCAGCGCCCCATCCCGAAGTGGGACGACGCCGAACGACTCGGGACCGGCAAGCTCGACAACTCCGCCATCCTCGATCTTGACGAGTGTCGCCGTGTACGTGCCCGGCAACGCGGGGAACCCCTCCCCCGTGCCGGTGTCACCGGCCTGGATCACCCCTTTGCTCGCATAATTCAGCTCCCAGTTCACCCGGTGAAAGCCCTCCGTGGTGGGCCCGTTCACGCGGTTGACCACCGTCCCGGTCTGGTCGCGCACGACGATCTGGACCGTCGGGCCCTGCTCGCGCATCTCCTGCTCCAAGGCCTCCCAGCTCGGGAACGGCACGTCCTGGTCCCGCGCGATCGCGCGTTCCCGTTCTTTCCGTTCGGCTTCCATCGACTGGTAGCCATCGCGCAGGTAATAGGTGAAGACGGCGCCGAACGGCGGGTTCTCCGCCTGGTAATTGTCGTCTCCCTCGGATCCCACCACCCTCCGAGGCACGAACCAGTGCGCGGCGCGAACCGGGAAGAGCACTCCCTCGCCGGACAGCACCTCCTCGCCGAGGTTCCTGAGCGGCGTGTAGTCGTCGAGGATGAAGATGCCGCGGCCGAACGACCCTGCCACGACGTCCTGGTGCGTTCGCTGAATGAGGATGTCGCGGAACGAGATCGTCGGCACGCCGCCGGTGAGCTCGATCCAGCGCGTGCCGCCGTCGGGCGTGAAGAAGATCCCGAACTCCGTGGCCGCGAACAGGAGCTGCGGGTCGACATGGTCTTGCACCACGCGCCACACGAGGTGACGCTCCGGGAGGTTACCGGCGATCGATCGCCACGAGCGGCCTCGGTCGGTGCTCTTCACCAGGTACGGAGCGAAGTCGCCGTACTTGTGGTTGTCGAGGGCCATGTAGACGGTGTTGGCGTCGAACAGGTCAGCCTTGATGTCGTTGACGAACGCATGGTCGGGGACGCCCGAGATGCTGCTGACGTCGACGCGACGCCACGTCGCGCCACCGTCTTCGGTCACGTGGAACAGGCCGTCGTCCGTACCGGCGTAGATCAATCCCTCGACGAGCGGTGACTCGCCCAAGGACGTGATCGTGTTGTACGTGGACATGGCCCCCACGTCCCACGCGTTGTCCCAGCTCTGCTGCCGGCCCATGATCGGCAGCGTGATTCGCTCCTCGTTGCGCGTCAGGTCGCCCGAGACGGGCGTCCAGCTGTCGCCGCGATCGTCGGTGCGCCACACGCGCTGCGACGCGAAGTAGATGCGTGTCGGGCTGTGCGGGCTGATCTCGATCGGCGCGTCCCAGTTGTACCGTTCGTACCCCTCGCCTTCGCGTGCCTGCGGTTGGATGAACACCTGCTCGCCGGTGAGGCGGTCGACCCGCCAGAGCACGCCCTGCTGAAACTCCCCGTAGATGATGTTCGGGTTGCCCGGTTCGGTCGCCGAGCCGTGACCGTCCGCGCCGAGGGTCTTGAACCAGTCGGCATTCCGGATGCCGTGCTCGTTGTCGGTGCGCGACGGCCCGCCGTTCGATCCGTTGTCCTGCGTCCCGCCGTACACGTAGTAGAACGGCTCCGCATCGTCCGCCGAGATCTTGTAGTACTGCATCACCGGCATGTTGCGAAGGAAGCGCCAGGTCGCCATGTCGTCGTACGTCTCGTACAGGCCGCCGTCGCTCCCGACCAGCAGGTAGTTCGGATCGTCCTTCTGGAACGCGATCGCGTGATCGTCCCCATGCTTCTTGTCCTGCGGCATCCTCCGGAAGGTCGCGCCGTGATCGTCGGAGACGAGCGTCGTGTTGCTGACCAGGTAGAGCCGGCCGAATCGGTGTGGCGAGGCGTACAGCTCCTGGTAGTAGTGCGGACCCGTGCCGCCCGACACCGCGTCCGACATCTTCGTCCACGACCCGCCCCCGTTGGTGGACCGGTACACCCCGCCCGACCGGCGGTCGGTCTCGATGGCCGCGTAGACGATGTCGGGAGCCTGCAGCGAGATCGCGAGCCCGATCTTCCCCATGTTGGACGACGGCAGGCCGGTCGTGAGTTCGGTCCACGTCTCGCCGCCGTCGGTGGATTTGTGGATGCCGCTGCCGGGTCCGCCGCCCAGGTAGGCGGCCACCGTGCGGTGCCGGTCCCAGGTCGCCGCGTACAGCACGTCGGCGTCGCGCGGATCGATCACGACGTCGGTGACGCCCGTCCACTCGCCTTGACCCAACACCTTGCGCCATGTCGCGCCGCCGTCGGTCGTCTTGTACAGCCCGCGCTCACCACCGGGGGTCCACAGCGGTCCTTGGACCGATATCCACACGACGTCGGAGTTCTCGGGATGCACCAGCATCGTCGAGATGTGCTCGGAAGCGCGGAGACCCATGTTCGTCCAGGTCGTGCCGCCGTCGGTGCTCTTGTAGACCCCGTCACCGTACCCTACGTGGCGGCCTCCGACGTTCTCGCCGGTCCCGACCCACACGGTCGCGGGGTTCGAGGGGTCAATGGCAACGGAGCCGATCGAATAGGACGGCTGGTCGTCGAAGATCGGCTGCCACGTCGTGCCGGCGTTCACGGTCTTCCACACGCCGCCCGAGCCGACCGCTACGTACCAGACACTTCGATTCTCGGGATGGATGTCGATGTCCGCGATGCGACCGCCGTTGATGGCGGGTCCGATGTTGCGGAATGCCAGGGCACTGTAGTCCGTGCTGGCGAGACGATCGGCTTGTTGTGCAGGCAGCGCGGTAGCTGAAGTCGTGAGCGCAGCGAACAGCAGGACGGTACGAACAATGGAGTAGGTCATGGCGTCAGTGGGTTGCTGGTTGGAGAGCCAACGTGAGCGGTCAGAACGTACGGTGTAGGACGGTAGGACGGTAGGGCGGCCGTGCAGTCGGGCGGTCCCTTGGTATGTTCGGTCCGTCCGTCCGCCCGACGCGCGCCCGCCAGCCTGGCGGCGACGGAACTTCGGCCACACGACCAGCCCGAGCTGGCCCGACAGGCAGTCGAGCGAGCGATCACGTGGTATCGCAGCAGACCGGTCGGAGAGGCGGGAACTCAGCGTCAGCCGCGCTGGCTTGGCGAGGCGCTCATCGAGATCACGAATGAGTCTTGACTCTTCAATCTCTAGCCGTGAGACTTCGAGGCTCGCCCGGTGGCATGGAGACTGCTGTACCGCATTCGTCGATATTGGTGATGGACTGCAGGCCGACGAAGCGCGAGCGCAAGAACCCTACGGAGGCACACGTGTCGTCATGAGCAACGCCGCAACGCACCGCCCATCAGCCCGCGCACGGGCTTTCCTCGAAACCGTCGAAAGCCCCAAGTACGAGCGTCAGAACGTCAACGGCCTCAAACCGTTCTTTGACGGGCGTATACCGGACGAGATGCGTGGGTTCTACTCGCCCGACGAACTCGACGTACTCCGCAGCCTGAAGGGCACCGAGCGAGACGTCGAGGCGCGGATGCCGGTGAAGATGACTCGGTACTACTTCGACATGGCGGTGAAGAGCCCGCCGCTCCGACGCCTGGTGAAGGCGAGCCCGGACGAAACGCGAAGCCTCGCAGGTTCGGAGGACCCCGGGTACCAGATGGACTACAGCCCGGTCGAGGGGCTGCTCCACAAGTACGAGATGGGTCTGCTGTACGTCACGTCGACGTGTTCGGGCCACTGCCGGTTCTGCTACCGCGAAGAGTTGATCAGCCGCAAGGACATCGAACGCCAAGACGGGACCGTGGCCAAGAAGGGCCTGGCCAAGATCGAGGACGTCACGGCCTACGTCCGGGAGTTCAACCGGCTCGTGGACGGGAACGGTGGCCGGCACCCGGAATCGGGTCGCGAGCGCCTGCGTGAGATGCTGCTGTCGGGCGGCGATGCCATGGTGCTACCGAACCGGAAGCTCGCGGAATGGCTCTCGGCCCTCGCCGAGGCGGGCATCGAGGCGATACGGATCGGGACCAAGGAAATGGCGTTCTTCCCGGATCGATTCGACAACACCTTCCTGGCAATGCTCGAGGGGTTCCACGCGACGTATCCCGACGTGGGGCTTCGTGTCATGGTGCACTTCAATCACCCCGATGAGTTCCTCGTCAAGGATCCGGATGGCGGCTACGTCGAGAACCCGAACGGATCGCTCAAGTGGAACGACTCGGCGAAACGCGCGATGGAGGGGCTCACGGCCCTCGGGTGGGTGAGTGTCGAGAATCAGTCTCCGATCATCAAGGGCATAAACAATGACCCCGATGCGCTACGCATCATGCAGCGGGCCCTGAAACGGGTCGGCGCCGAAAACCATTACTTCTTCTGCGGCCGTGACATCGTGGCGTACGAGGCGTTCAACGTGCCGATCGAAACTGCCTGGCACACGCTGAACGAATCGCAGAAGGGGCTGTCGGGTGTGGAAACGCGTGCGCGACTCTCGATCACCCACTACAGGGGCAAAACCGAAGTGGCAGCGGTCACGAGCGCGCCGCTTCCGGGCGTACCGGGCACTGAAGATGGGTTCGTGATCTTCAAGATTCTCCGGAACGCACACAGCGCACGCGATCGGGGCAAGGTGTGCATCGTGCGTCGCAACCCGGAGGCCATCTGGTTCGACGGATACGAGGACCGCGTGATCTACGACGAGGCCGGGCTGTTCGACTATGCACGGGTGCGGGCGCCGACCCTGCCGCGGGAGCCGGTTGGGACCGACGCGGACAGCGAGTCGTAAGCGGCCGCGTTGGGCTACGCGACCTCGGACAGGCAAGTCATGATCAATAAGGAAGTCGCTACCGTGGCGGACGCAGTCGCCGACGTGTTCGACGCCGCCACCGTGATGATCGGTGGATTCGGTGAGGCGGGCAGCCCGATCGAACTCATCCACGCCCTCGTCGATCAAGGGGCAACCAACCTGACGGTCATCAATAACAACACCGGCAGTGGCGAGGTCGGTCTGGCGGCGCTGATCAAAGCGGGGCGCGTCTCGAAGATGATCTGTTCATACCCGCGCTCACAGAATTCCATGGTGTTCCCCGAACTGTATCGCAGCGGCCGTACTGCGCTCGAGCTGGTGCCGCAGGGCACGCTGGCCGAGCGGATACGCGCAGGCGGCGCCGGGATTCCAGCCTTTTATACCCCCACCGCCGTGGGCACGCCCTTGGAGGAAGGTAAGGAGCGCCGGAGCTTCGATGGCCGCGACTACCTACTGGAGCATGGATTGACGGCCGACTTCGCACTCATCAAGGGGCGGAAGGCCGATCGGCACGGTAACGTCGTGTACAACAAGACGGCCCGGAACTTCAGTCCGCTGATGGCCATGGCGGCATCGACGACTATCGTACAAGCACAGTCCATCGTGCAACCCGGCGAGCTGGACCCCGAGGTCGTCGTGACACCGGGCATATTCGTGCAACGAGTGGTCTCGGTCGCCGATCCCGCACACGAATCCGAACTCGTCGCGGCAGGGGCGTCGTATCCGTGAGCGATCAACGCGTCGGTCTCACCCGAGACCAGATGGCGGAGCGCTGCGCGCTCGACATTCAAGGCGGTGCGTACGTCAACCTCGGGATCGGCATCCCCGAGCTGGTCGCCGCCTACGTGCCCGAGGATCGCGAGGTCATCTACCACACCGAGAACGGATTGCTCGGCATGGGACCACCGCCCGCACCGGGCGCAGGTGAGCCGGAGTTGATCAACGCCGGCAAGCGCCAGGTGACGGCGAATCCTGGCGCGGCGTATTTCCACCACGCGGACAGCTTCGCGATGATCCGCGGCGGACATCTCGACCTGTGTGTGCTCGGTGCCCTCCAGGTCTCTGCCGCAGGCGACCTCGCGAACTGGTCGACAGGCGCACGCGATGCCATCCCTGCCGTCGGGGGCGCCATGGACCTGGTTGCCGGCGTGAAGACGGTATACGTGATCACGCAGCACACCACGCGAGACGGCGACGCCAAGCTCGTCGAGTCGTGCACGTTTCCGCTGACCGGCGTGGGCGTCGTGGATCGCATTTACACCGATCTCGCGGTCATCGACATCGGGGATGCAGGGTTTCAGGTGGTCGAGTTGAGTCCGGGAGTGAGCTTCGAATACGTGCAAGAGCGCACGGGTGCCAGACTGCTTCCGGTGGGTGGGAATCGTGGGTGACGACGGCGCCGGGTCGGTCAGTGCCAAGTTGTACGCACGCGCGCTGGAGTTGCTGCCCGGCGGCGTGAGTCGCAACACGGTCCTCCGCAAACCCCATCCGCTCTACGCCGACCACGCCACCGGTTGCCGGGTGACCGACATCGAAGGCGTCGAGCGCATCGACTTCGCCAACAACATGACATCGATGATTCACGGGCACGCGCATCCGACCGTGGTTGCCGCGGTCATCGAACAGCTACGAAAAGGCACCGCGTTTTCGGAAGCGACCGAAATCGAGGTGCGGTACGCCGAACATCTACTGAGTCGCAACGACCACTTCGAGAAGCTGCGGTTCGTGAATTCCGGCACCGAAGCGGTGATGGCAGCACTCAAGGCGTCGCGTGCGTTCACCGGCCGGTCCAAAATCGCCAAGGTGGAGGGCGCGTATCACGGCCAATACGACTACGCCGAGGTGAGCCAGACCGCGACGCCCGAGAATTGGGGACAGGCTGACGCGCCAACGAGCGTGCCCGTGGCCTACGGGACGCCGCCCACCGCGCTCGCCGACGTGATCGTGATTCCGTATAACGACATCGAGCCGGCGTTGGCCCTTCTCGATCAGCACAAGGGCGAACTGGCGTGCGTGCTGCTCGACCTCATGCCGCACCGTGTCGGACTGCGTCCGGCCGACCGGGACTTCGTGACGGCGATTCGTGACTGGACCAGGGCCGACGGGGCATTGCTCGTACTCGACGAGGTCATCACGTTCCGCTGCCACTATGGTGGCGCCGAGAACTGGTACGGTTTAACCCCCGACCTGACGGCGCTCGGCAAATTCATCGGCGGTGGCTTTCCGGTAGGCGCCATCGTGGGGCGGGCCGAGGTGATGGATGTCATGAACCCCCTCGGCGACCGCGTGCTGTACCCGCACTCGGGGACGTTCTCGGCCAACCCCATCACGATGACCGCGGGACTGGCGACGATGGAGATGTTCGACGAGGCGGCAGTCGAGCGGGTGAACGCCCTGGCAGCGCGCGCGAGGGACGGGATCGACGAGGCCATTCGGTCCACGGGAGTACGGGCCTGCGTGACGGGCGCGGGCTCGTTGTTCCGGGTGCACTTCAAGGCGTCACCGCCGACGAATTACCGCGAGGTGTTCGCGACCCCGGAGGAAGGTCATCAGTTGCGGCTGCTGCTCGACCATCTCTTCGAGCAGGGCTTCTTGATGATCTACACGTGCACGGGAGCGGTGTCGACGGTGATGGGCGAGTCGGAGATCGACGCGCTCGTGGCGGCGCTCGAGAGCGGCTTCCGGAGGATCCGACAAGCAGCCTGATCGGCCATCCGCGACCTCCGGCGCGCTCACCAAGCGGACGAGGTGCCGAATGCGCGAACCCACCGCAGTGCCGGACCTTTGGCCGCCGACCGCCGCCCCACCTCGAGGCCGACACAACGCCGCTTGTGAATCCCGGTGTAGTGCACTCCGGGTATGTCGCTTCGACATACGCGCAGCGTACTCGGCAAGTTTGCGGGCCTGGGACGTGCTCGGGAACCCTCCTCCCCCGGCCTCTGGCGAGGAGGGCCCGTCGCCTGCAGCTTATCAAGCGCTCATCGGGAGCGGTGAGCAGGAGCCATGCGAGTCACAGTCCCCATCACGTGCCCCACCGCTCGGAGGAGACCAATGAAGAAAACAGGAGTGATGACCCTCCCCACCGCCTTCGCGCTCTGCGCCGTGGCGGTGCTGTCGTACGCCGCCGGCGCCACGCAGGAGAAGATGCCCGTCAACCGGACCGCGGCTCAGCTCACCTGGAGACCGATCCAACCCGAGTCCCCGATCCAGGTCGCGATACTGTGGGGTGACATGACGAGCGGTGGCGAATACGGCATGCTGCTGAAGCTCCCGGCCGGGATCGAGGCGGGCATGCATAGCCACACCGCCGACTATCACGCCGTGAATCTCCAGGGGACCTGGATCCACACCAACCAGGGCCGCCCGAGCGTCGAGCTCGGCCCTGGATCCTACGTCATGCAGCCCGGCAAACAAGACCACAACGATGCCTGTACCGGCTCCACCGAGTGCGTCCTCTTCGTGCACCAACACGGCGCGAACGACCTCATTCCGGCCCAGGAACCGGGAAACCGGTAGCGCCAAACCCGACCTCGGTTGGGACGCGCAAGCGATCCGCGACGGGAACGAGCGAGCCCATGGGCTCGCCCGTTGCTCGAGTACGTCCGTAGTACCAACTGGTTCGAGGGTAGAGCAGAAACCGCCGTGGCGGCCGGCATCTCGCCCATAGGCGTGACCTATGTTCTTCCATCTGCCCCAGTGCACTTGAGTGGTGGAATCGGTTTAGCACACTGGGTACCGACCAATCCGGCATTGCGGGATTGGGCTTCGGCCTGACCGGCGGCATCGGCTGGGAGTTCACCGATCTCTGGCTACTCGACTTCGCGCTGACCTACGGCACGCCCAGCGATCAGGGGGTCGACGTGAACATCTTCTTGACTCCCCCCATCACGTTCGCCGCGTATGCGCAATCTAGGATCGGTGATGACACGGTGAAGGGGGGGGCGGAGACCACCCCTGACGCGTGCGGGCGACGGGCGGGCCCCGTCGCAAATCCACCCGCTCACACCGTGTCTTTACGTAAGCGTAGTATCCGCAGACGCAGGATTCCGTTGCCCGGCCATCGCGGTCGCTGCCGAACTGCAAAGGCAGGTCGCATCCCCGACAGCGTGGTGGACCGCTGTCCGACACCATCCCGGCGCGTTCCAGTTCCCGCCGCGAGCGGTTCACTCGTGCCGGCGGGCGATGCGCCCGCAGCGGTTCACTCTGTTCACGGTGCTCTCTCCGTGGTGCGAAAATGAAGGGGGTCCCTGAGGTTCTGTAACGCACGGTAATAGTAGAGCGGCGTGGGCCGCCTGCCCGGCAACGTCAGCCTCTTGAGAAAGTCGACTTCCTTCTCGGTGACCGTGCCGCTGAGGGACGGATCCTGAAGGAATCCCTTGAGCCCGGGCTCTTCGCTGGGCTGTGAGGATTCCACCTCGACGAACTCAAATCGCTTCACCTTCCCGGAGGCCACTCTGTCGGTCAGAACGATGTCCAGCGCAAACGTCGCCAGGTCGATATCCCAGGAATCAATCAGCGGATCCAGGAACGAGACGCAGTTCTCACTGGACACCTGGAAGATGTCCGTATCGAGGAACTCGAGCACGATGACGCGCATCTCTTCGTAGCTCCGGCCGCCGAGTTCCGCGACCGTCCGG
>JBDHCY010000073.1:0-14470 GCA_039591795.1 Gemmatimonadota bacterium
AGGATGCAGACCCTCGCCAAATCGTTCACGGGACGGATGCCGCGGGGCTGGGCCCGTTGGGGGGTGGCGTGCTGGGAGACTCGCCGCGCCCCCGCAATGACTGGCTCGAGGCGTCGGCAGGGCCTCAGCCGCCCCCGCCGCTCAGCTCACGCTGCCAGGCCTCGAACGCCACCCGGAAATAGCGGGGAGAGAACATGATCCACTCGCCCACACCGTCTGGCAGCCGGTACGCCGCGGCGGCCCCCTCGATCGAGTCTCCCCGCTCGAGCGCGACGCGGGCGTGCCGCTCCACGTCGTCGAGCAGGTCGAGGTAGCGGCCGAGGTCTGCCCGGTCCGCCAGATCGCCGTGGCCCGGAACGTAGACCCCGGCGTCGGTCGCCAGCAGTCCCCGTACGCTCACGGTCTTCTTCGAGGGAATGGCGTGGACGTAGTTGGGAAACATCCCATTCCAGACGAGATCGCCGCACCAGACGACCGGTGGATCGTCCACCTCGATGCTCACGTCGCTGGCTGTGTGTCCGTCCCGCGACGTGATGCGCACGGTGCGGCCGCCGAGGTCGACGGTCACCGACGAGCCGGTGTCGGGAAGCGTCGCCTCCGGGAGGGGATCGCCGTCTCCGAGCAGCTCTCGGGTCTTGCGCGTGGCACGGACCCCGACCTGCCAGGCGTCGTCGCGGTAGCCGGCGAGCCCGCCGCAGTGATCCCCATGGAAGTGGGTCACGACCCCGACGGTCGGGCGCCGGCCGGTCAGCTCACGCGCCTGCTCGGCGAGCCACCGTGCCCCGTCGTCGGTGGCGGTTGCTTCTACCACGAGGACGTCATCGCGTCCCGCGATGATCCCGCCGTTCGAGACGGTGCGCCAGGCGCCGCTCTCGCGATCCCCGGCGAGGGGCGTCGAGATCATGGCCCAGAGCCCCGGCCCCACCTCCTCGAGGCGGCCCCAGAGCTCCCGTGCGACGACCCGCCCTTGCGGCGTCGCGGCGAAGGCTCGACGGGCCCGCGCCGTCGCGACCGCCGAGATCGAGAGCAGGTGGGCGGCACAGCTCGTCGCCGCTCCAACGAAAGTCCGACGATCCATCACGATTCCTCCACGGCCGCAGGCGGTTGCGAGGTGGCGTAGACGTAGTCCTTGAAGCTCACGCGATAGAAGAGCGAGTACATCACTGGCACGACGCCGAGGGTGAGCACGGTGGCAAAGGCCAGTCCGAACATGATCGCGATGGCCATGGGCTCCCACATCGGACCACCGCCGAGCCAGAGCGGGAGGAGACCTCCGATGGTGGTGGCCGTGGTGAGGAGGATCGGCCGGAGGCGCCGCTGCGCTGCCTCGATGATGGCGTCGGCAGGTGCCCTTCCGCTCTCCTCTTCGATGCGGATCCGATCGAGGAGCACGATCGCGTTGTTGATGACGATGCCGATGAGCGCGATCACGCCAAGGAAGGTCATGAACCCGAAGTAGGAGCGAGCGACCAGAAGACCGATGACGACCCCGATCATCGCCAAGGGAATCGTCGTCAAGATGATCGCCGGCTTCCGAATCGAATTGAACTGACCAACCAAGAGCAGGAGGATGACCAGCATCGCGATCGGCATCTTCACGTTGATCGATGCCTGCGACTCGGCCGATTCGGCCACCTCGCCGCCCAATTCGTAGCGGTACCCGAATGGCCAGCCGCTCGCCTCGGCTACCATCCACGGCTCGAACGCCTTCATGACCTCCATCGCGGTCACGCCGGGGTCGAGCTCCGCCTCCACCGTCACCGTCCGGAGCCGGTCGCGGCGGAGGATCTTGGCCGGCTGCCACACGACTTCGAGATCGGCCACCTGCTTGAGCGGCACCGGCTGTCCGCCGGCCTGTGCGTAGACGTTGAGCGACTCGATCTTGCCGAGGTCTTCACGGTCGGCAGACACCGACCGCATCGTCACGGGGATGATCTCGGTATCCTCGCGAAACTGTGTGGTCTCGAGACCCGACAGCACCGTCTGTAAGGAAATCGCGATGTCGCGGTTCGAGACGCCGGCCCGCCGCGCCCGCGCTTCGTTCACGCGGACGAGGATCTTCTTGGTGCGTCTGCCCCAATCGTCGTCGACGCTGCGAGTGCCCGCCATCGATGACAAGTGGGCCTTGACCCGATCGACCATATCGAAGATGACGTCCACGTCCCGACCCGACATGCGGACCTCGATGGGGGCCTTGACCGGCGGTCCGAGAATCTGCGGCTTGAAGGTCGCCCTCATGTCGGGCATCTCTGCAAGTACGAATCGCTCCAAGCGTGGAATGAGGGCGTCGACCGCCGCGCGCGACGTCGTGTTCAGCATGATGTACGCGTACTCGGGGCTGGGCTGCTCCGGACTATAGGTCAACACATACTGGGGTGCGCCCTCACCGATGAACGCCGCCCAGTCGAGCACGCCCTCTCCGTCACCATCGGCTACCATCAGCTCGTCGGCCACGAACCGCTCGAGCTGCCGAACGCTCTGCTCGGTCCGCTCGATCGGCGTCCCGATCGGCAACTCGAGGTCGCCCGTGACGAGTGCACGATCCGACGGGGGAAAGAAGATGTTCGGAATCAATCCGAAGCCGAGCATGGCGGCCACGAACACGCCCCCGACCCCGCCGAGTGCGAGGGCCCGATGCCGCAACACCCACAAGAGCAGGCGCCGATACCGCGTGTACAACGGCCTCTCGTAGCTGACCCGCTGCCCGGGCTTCACCTTGAGAAGGCGCACGGCGAGGAGCGGGATCATGGTGAGCGAGAGGACCCACGACGACAGCAGGGTGATCGTGACGACCTTGAAGATCGGCGCCGTGTACTCCCCCGCCGCCGACTCGGCCAGGAAGATCGGCAGGAAGGCGGCGGCGGTGGTCAGCGACGACGTGAGCAGGGGCACCCGTAGCTCGGCGGCCGAGTCGACTGCCGCCGTGATGCGGTCTTTGCCAGCGGACATCTGCGTCATGATCGACTCGGACATGACGATCGCGTTGTCGACCAACATGCCGAGCGCGATGATGAGCGACGCCAGGGACATCTGGTCGAGCCCGATTCCGAGCGTCGACATGATGAGCATCGTGAGCAACATGCTCATCGGAATCAGCGACGACACGACGATCCCGGTCCGGAGCCCCAGCGCGACGAGAGCGACGAGGACCACGACGCCCATCGCCTGCATCATACTCCCGACGAAGTCGTCGATCTTCTTGTCGACGATCTGCGGCTGGAACGTCACGATGTCGAAATCGACGCCAATCGGGTGTTGGGTCTGGACCTGGCGGTAGACATCCATCACCCCCCGGCCCAGCTCGATGATGTTCCCGCCCTCACGAAGGGAGACGGCGAGGGCGAGCGCGCGGGTGCCCGAGAACCGTGCCATCGTCTGCGGTGGATCCGCATACCCTCGGGTCACCGTGGCGATGTCTTGCAGCTGAATGACATCGTCGGTTCCGGGGAGCCGGATCACACTTCGCCGGAGTTCACGGACCGTCTCGAAGTTGCCGGATGGCTCGAGCGAGATGCGCTCGTCTCCCGTGCTGATCTGGCCGCCGGGGATGACGATGTTGCGCGCCTCGAGAATGAGCTGCAGCTCTGCCGGCGACAGCCCGAGCTCCGCAAGTCGCGCATTATTGAACTCGACGAAGACCCGCTCCTCCTGCGCGCCGTGAATCTCGACCTTCGCGGCTTCGGGCACCCGCAGCAGCTCGTCGCGCACGTCGTCCGCGATGTCTTTGAGCTGGGCGTAGGTGAAATCCTCGCCGCTCACCGTGAAGATGATGCCGAAGACCTCGCCGAAATCATCGTTGACGAACGGTCCAAGAACCCCGTCCGGCAGCTCAGGGGTGGCTGTCTCGACCCTGCGGCGCAGGTCGTCCCAGATCGGCCGCATGACGGGGTACCGCTCTTGGATGTTCACGAAGATGAACGATGCACCGGTCTTGGATTGGCTGGCGACGAAGTCGAGCTCGGGAATCTGCTGGATGGCCTTTTCGAGCTTGTCCGTGACCAGGAGCTCGACCCGCTCGGGGCTTGCGCCGGGGAAGTAGGTCGTAACCAGTGCCGTCCTGATCACGAAGCCCGGGTCTTCAGCGCGGGGAAGACGGCCGTAGCTCGACAGACCTGCAAAGAAGATCACGACGAGTGCGACCGTCGTGATCCGGTTCTTCTCTATGGCAAATCGTGTGATGCTCATGGCTCGCTCGTCAGATCCGGACCCGAAGGCCATCGACGATTCGACTCACCCCGGCGGTCACGACGCGATCTCCGTCTGAGAGACCGTCGAGCACTTCGAGTCCGTCGGTCGTGAGCTCACCAACGCGCACGTCCCGCCGTCGCGCCACACCATACCCGGAGTCCGCCGGCTCCACGATGAACACGAACCGCCCCAGCTGGTCCTCGCCCACGGCAACGGGCGGGACGACGATCACGTCGCGGTCGCTCGGCGGTTCGAAACGAAAGCCGACCTCCGCGGCCATGCCCGATCGCACTTGAGGAGGCTCGCCCTCGAGCCGAAGCGTGACGGGAAAGGTCGTCCCACCCCCCGTAGCCGCCACGCCGACCTCCGTCACCGTGGCGGGGAAGTGCTGGCTCGGGATCGCGTCGAAGGTCACCTCGACCGCGTTTCCCTCACGAATCTCCCCGATCAGCACCTCGGGCACCGCCACGCTCACTTCGAGGTCCGACCCCGAGGTGAGCAACACGACCGTCTGGCCGGCTCGGACGTTTTGATTGCGTTCGACGTTGACCGAGGCAATAGCCCCGGCCTGGGGTGCCACGAGACGCGTGTACTCCGACTGCCGTCGCGCAAGCCCGAGGCGGTTCCGGGCCGAGCGGACCTGCTCCGTGGCGGACTCGGACGCCGTGCGCGCCGCCTCGAGCTCGGTGAGCGCGGCGTTGTTGTTCTCGTACAGACTGCGCACCCGCTGATGATGAGCCTCCGCGTTCCGGGCTTCGGCCTCCGCCCGGCGCAAAGCCGCGTCGGCGTCCTGCTGCTGGAGCCGGTAGTCCTCCGGGTCCAACGCGGCGATGAGCTGACCCGGCTCGACGCGGTCCCCCACCCCGACCGGCAAACGCTCGATGATCCCCGGCACACGAAAGCTGAGCGGTGCCTCGACCGCGGAGCGCGCAACGCCGGCGAAGCGACGCACACGAGCCCCGCCTCCGCTGAAGACCTGGACGTAGCGAACCGGCCGCAGGGCCGGCGCCTCGGGTGCTTCGCCACCACCGCATGCCATCGGCGCCGCCAACGCAACGCCCACCACGAGAACACGGAGTTGCCTCATCGGATCACCTCACTCAGCGGCGCGGAGCAATGCCGGCGCGTTGGAAATACGCATCCAGCCGGGAGAAGAAGCTCGCGCGCTCCTCCTCGCCGGCGAAAACCTGGTACCGACTCACGGAGCGCTCGACCTCCATGAAATCGATCAAGAAGTTGTAGACCGCGTTCGCCGCGCCGAGATCGGCGATGACAGCCGCGTTCTGCGCGTCGAGCACATCAACGGGCCGCCCCGCACCCCGGGAGTAGGCATCGGCGACGAGCTCGAAGCTCCGCCGCGAGGCGATTGCAGCATCTTGTGCGAGACGAATGTTGGCGAACGATGCCCCGGCGCGATGGAGCGCAGAGCGCACACGTTGCTCCACCCGCTGCGCTACGTCGTCGCGCTGGAGTTGCAGGCTCGCGAGCTCATTGCCGACCCGGCGCACTTCAGCGGGGCGGGCCGCACCCGCGAACAATGGTAGGCTGAAGTTCACGCCCACCGTCCAGTCGAGGTCGTCGTTGACCGGTGTGGTCGGCGGCAGGCCCGAGCCCGGCACCGAACCGGCCCCGCCCGCAGCGAGTCGATAGCTCGCGTCGCCGAACAGGGCCACCGTCGGCGCCCAGTAGGTGTTCTTCGCCGACCGGAGCTGCCGCCCCTGTGCCGCGACCGCGGCATCGAGCCGCTGAAGCTCCGGTGAGCCCGACAATCCCTCTTCGACCATGAACGCCCGAAAGATTCTGAAGTTGTACTGGTTCCCGATGTAGTCGCCAACGTTGGGCTCGCCGCTCACGAGCGGGGCGTCGGCCAGCGTCGCTTCGACAGTCCCGAACGACTCCTCGAGCGGACGTCGGAGTATTCGATTGAGCTCGATCTCCGCCACGTTGCGCGTGGAGTTCGCCAGAATGACGCTTTGGCGACCGCTCGCCACCTCCGCGTCCCACCGGAGGACCTCGCCGGCGCTCGCGCTGCCGAGTGTCACCCGCACACGTGCGAGATCGAGGTTCGAACGGGTGATGTCGAGATTCTGCCGCGCAATCCGCTCGAGCGTCTTCGTTCGCAGGACGTCGAGGTACGCCACGGCCGCTTCGAGCCCCACGTCGAGCTCCAGCGCCCGAAGGTCTTCTTCACGGCCGCGCTGCAGCGAGCGCTGGATCGACAGGTTGGCCCACGCACCTTCGGAGAAGATGACCTGCGAGCCGGACACGCCGCCGAACAGGCCGCGCTGCGGCTGCGACCCGAAACTCGATGCGGCACGATTCTCGTCGATCACCCTCCCGAAGCCGACGAGATCAGCCTGTGGCAGCAGGATCGACCTGGCCAGGCCAATCTCCTGCGCGCCAGCCCGTACGGTACGCTCGCGAGCCGCCAGCTCCAGATTCGCGGCCGTCGCCTCGGCCATGACGGCCGCCAGTGACGTCTCCCGCACGACGGCGCGACGCACTTCGTTGATCAGGGTGGCCTCGGTCATCACGCTGAAGCTCGGGTAGACTCTGATGGCTCGAGCGGTCCCCATGTTGATCGTCAGTTCCTCGTCGCGAGCGATCTCCACCGGAATACTGGCAGCGTCCTCGCCAAGCAGGATGCGCTGTGCGTTCAGAGCCACGCGCCGAGCGATCCGCGGAAAGTACGACCCGCCATTGAGGCTCATGAGCGCCCCGCGCGGCACGTCCTCCACGAAGAACGCGAGCGTCGGAAGACCCCGCCCGATCAGTGCGCGCAGGAGCTGCTCGTTTTCGCCCGCTTGGAGATTGGTGAGCCATGCCAGGAACACGGCATCCGCATCCCGTGGAATCGCCGAGAGGCTCGTATCGTCGACGTCCGCGAGTGGAACGACGGTCGCCCGCTCGCCGAGCTGCGCACCAGCCTGCTCGAGCCGCTGCTGCAGCTCGGGAATCGCCTGCAGGTAGTAGGGATTCGCCAGGATGACGAGGTGCTCGAACGCAACGACTTCTCGGAATGCCTGCAGCTCCCGGACGATCTGTGACGGGTGGCTCACGTAGACGAGATTCGGCATGCCGCTCGCGCCATCGACCCTGGCAATACCGAGGAGATCAGCATCGGGCACGAAGGGAGCAATCACCGGCTTCGAGAGCGAGTCACGCCGAGCGACGTCCACCGACGCGATGACACCGAGGGTGATCACGAGATCGACAGTCGAGTCCGCCAGGAGCCCATCGATTGCAGCCCGGACGCCCGCGAGTGTCCAATCGGCCTCCTGTTGAACGGCGTCCGCGAACTCGACCGTGAAATCGGATCGCAGCACGTCTCGCACCTCTCGCTCAAACAGTGCCCGCACCTCGGCGTTACGAGCCCAGGGGCCGTCCACGACGGTCGCAATGCGTACCACCGATTGCTGGCCACCCACTCCAGCCACCGCCGTCAGTGACAGCCCAACACCGCAACACAGCGATCGAAGCATGACCCGCACCCCAGCATCGAAACAGAGAAGAAAGGATGTCGCCGTACGGCGGCGACCGCTAGCCGCCGACCGGCCAGCCGGCACTCGGGAATGAGACGGTATTGGGAGACCGAACCGCGACGAATGAGGCGGCGCATCGGGTTCCCGTTGGCGCGCCGGGAGCATCACCTCGACAACGAGTTGCTCACCGAGAGGAACGAGGATCCCGCGCGGCGATCTTGGCCCAGCTGTCCCGTAGCGCAACCGTGCGATTGAACACGAGCCGCTCGGGTCGCGAGTCGAGGTGATCGCTCACGAAGTAGCCCTGCCGCTCGAATTGGTAGCGCGTGCCCGGTGGGTCGCTCGCCACCGACGGCTCGATACGCGCCCCGTCGATGACGACGAGCGACTCGGGATTGAGTGAGGCCGTGAACTCTTCGCCCTCCCTGACGTCATCGGGATTGGCGTCGGTAAACATTCGATCGTAGAGGCGCACTTCGGTGGTCAGCGCCTGCGGCGCCGATACCCAGTGGATCGTGCCCTTGACCCTCCGGCCGTCGGGGGCATCGCCGCCGCGGGTCGCGGGATCGTACGTGCACCGCACTTCTACGATCTCGCCGGCGTCGTCCTTCACCACGCCTGTACATGTGACGAAATAGGCGTAGCGGAGTCGCACCTCACGGCCCGGCGCCAGGCGGAAAAACTTGCGCGGCGGGTCTTCCATGAAGTCTTCCCGCTCGATGTAGAGCTCGCGCGAGAAGGGGAGCGCGCGAGACCCCTCCTTGGGAACGTCGTGCGGGTAGGACGGCGCCTGGAGCTCCTCGACCTGCCCCTCGGGGTAGTTCTCGATCACCACCTTGAGCGGCCGAAGGACACAGAGCACGCGCGGGACTCGGACGTTGAGATCGTCGCGGATCGTGTGCTCCAGCTTCGCGATGTCCACGCGACTGTTCACGCGGGCCACCCCGATCATGTCGCAGAAGGCTCGGATCGCTTCCGGCGTCACCCCGCGACGCCGGAGTCCGGCGATCGTGGGCATCCGGGGATCGTCCCAGCCCTGCACATGTCCATCTCGGACCAGCTCAACCAGACGCCGTTTGGAGAGCACCGTGTGATCGAGCACCAGCCGCGCAAACTCGGTCTGCTCCGGTGGATCTTCGATGCCCACTTCGCTCAAGATCCAGTCGTACAGCTCGCGGTTGTCCTTGAACTCGAGCGTGCAGAGCGAGTGGGTGATCTGCTCGATCGCGTCAGACAGACAGTGCGTGAAGTCGTAGAGTGGGTAGATGCACCACGCGTCGCCGCGCCGATAGTGCGTGGCATGGCGAATGCGAAAGAGCGGCGGATCCCGCATCAACATGTTCGGGTGCGCCATGTCGATCTTCGCACGGAGCACGTGCGTGCTGTCCGGAAACTCACCGTCGCGCATCCGCCGGAAGAGATCGAGGCTTTCGCCAGCCGAACGGTTGCGGTACGGGCTGTCCACGCCCGCTCGGGTCACCGTGCCTCGCCCTTTGCGAATCTCCTCCTCGCTCGCCGAGTCGACGTACGCCTTTCCCTTCTCGATCAAGGTCACCGCGAAGTCGTACAGCTGCTCGAAGTAATCGGACGCGTAGTACTCGCGGTCGGCCCACTCGAAGCCGAGCCAGCGCACGTCGTCTTTGATCGCGTCGACGTATTTCTGCTCCTCCGTGAGCGGGTTCGTGTCGTCGAACCGAATGTTGCACGTCCCGCTGAACTCGTCAGCCAAACCGAAGTTGAGACATATCGCCTTCGCGTGCCCGATGTGGAGGAATCCGTTGGGTTCGGGTGGGAAGCGCGTCGCCACACGACCGCCCCACTTGGACGCAGCCACGTCGCGCGCCACCATGGCACGGATGAAGTGCAATCCCCGGGTATCGACGGGCTTCGGAGTGTGCTCTTCTGCTCGTTCGGTCATCGCGTCCTCTACCGCCACACCGTCGTGAGGAACTCCCGCATTTCCGGTACTCCGCCCTGGAAGATCAAATACCCGTCGTGCGGCTCGCGGTCGGTCATCTCGCCGGCCACCGTCGTCGTCATGAGCGTGCGCACGGCACCCGCATCGTTTGGGTGAACGCCGAGCGCCCACCCCAGCTTCACGAACGCCACTTCGGGCATCATGTTGGCGAGCGGCACGACCCCCAGCTCCAGAATCTCTCTTCCCGTCTCGTACACGTGCATCTGCACGAACCCCCACAGCGTCTGGAGCGTCATGTACATCTGGACGCTCGCGTCGCGCGCCCGCTCGAGCGCCGGATAGATCTTCCGGTTCACGTGTCCGAGCCCGGTGCCGGCGATGACGATGCCCCGGTATCCCTTCTCGACCAGGGCATCGATCAGGTCGGGCTGCATCCCAGGGTAATAGTAGACGAGAGTCACCCGCTCGTCGTAGCGAGCCTCAACCACGACCTCTCGGTCGTCGCGACGGGGCTGCCAGCCATCCTGGAGCGTCGTGACGGCCCCGCCCTCGACCATGGCGAGGGGGATGTCTCCCACCGTGCGGAAAGTGCTCCGCGTGGAGCTGTGCATCTTCCGGACGCGTGTGCCGCGGTGGAGGAGGTTGTACCGGTCCGAGGTTGGCCCGAACATGCACACCATCACCTCGGCAATCGGGCCATGGGCGGCAGTCGAGGTCGCGGCAATCAGGTTGCGCGCCGCGTCGGACGACGGGCGATCCGACGAACGCTGACTCCCGACCATCACGACCGGCACAGGTGGGCGCTGGACCATGAAGCTCAGGGCCGCGGCGGTGTGGTGCATCGTGTCGGTCCCGTGCCCGATGACCACGCCGGCGTAGCCCTCGCGGATCGCCTCGCCGATCCGCTCGGCGAGCACGAGGTACTGCTCGGGACCCATGTTCTCGGAGAACTCGCTGAAGAGTTTCTCCGTCTCAAGGTTGCATATGTCGGCGAGCTCGGGAACCGATCCGTAGAGCTCGCCCGGGGTGAAGGCCGGAATGACGGCCCCCGTTCGGTAGTCGAGCCGCGAAGCGATCGTACCGCCCGTGCCGAAGAGCTTGACCGTGGGATGCGCCGGGTCCGTCGGGAACGCCTTCTCGGGAATCTTGTACACGGCCTCCCGGTAGCCTAGCTCCTCGGCGTTGAGAATCGTGTCGTGCCGGATACCGATGTTGTAGCCGCTGGAGAGCTTGAGCACGATGTGGAGCTCGTCACTCGTTTCGGAGCGCGGCAGCACGAGGCCCTCGAAGTCACCTCGCGTGGTCCGCAGAGCGACCTCGCTCCACACCTTGAACCCCTCGCGCCGCATGAGCTCGACGCACGGCCCCCGATACCCGCGATACCGATCGTGCTCGCCGGTCATCCCGCCACCTCGAGTGTTCCGAGTCTCTGCTCGAGCCGGGCGCGCACCGCGGCCGGATCCGCGCGCCCGAGGAGCCCCGGCATCGCTTCGCCCATGGCCCAACGGAGGAGCGTCGACTGCGACCTGCCGTTCAACGCAGTCGCACGGGTGACGACCTGGTCGACCGCGCGTTCGAGCTGCGCGTTCCCTCCCCCCGTCTGCTGGAACGGTGCCAGGATCTCCTCGCTGGTCGCACTGGGTCGTTCGATTGCCGCGTCCACCAGCCGGTCGAGCGCCTCCGGCCGAACCGCACCGGTGTCGATCGCGCGCACGATGACCGCCAGCATCTTTCCCATCGATGGTGCGACGGGTCGACCACGGCGTGCGTGAAACGGGACCCGCTTCGCGAAGCTCGCTGCGAGCCGACGCGCCAGCTCACCAAACGGGGGATCCGCCTCGTCGAACGACTTGCTCCACGAAGCGATGGAGAGTCGCGCCGCCTGGCTTTCGGACAGTCCGAGCGCGCGATAGCGGTCGGCTTTGGCCCACGGGGTCTCGGGTAGCGTCACCCGGATCCGCTCGACGACGTGATCCTCGATCGGCAGGGGCGGCGTGTCGGTGTCGGGATACATCCGATCCGGCCCCGGGAGGACGCGCTCGAATCCCGTCGTGCCGTCGTGATTGGCCTGGCGGGTCTCTGCGGGAATGCCGACTGTCGCCTCGCCCGCACGGAGCAACACTTCCCGCGCGGCGGTGGCCGCGTCCTCCCGTCTGGCCCAGATGACGACGATCGCGTCGCCAGTCGGTGCGCCGAGGGCTGCCCGCAGCTCGCGACGGCGGGAGCTCACAATCGGTGAGTTGGTCTCGTCGGTGTGCGCGAAGAAAGGACGGTGCTCCGGGCACGCGATCACACGCACGCGCTCGCGCAGCTCGTGGCCGAAATCGAGTCCGGCTTGCGTGCGATGGCCGAGGATCCCGCTGAACTCTGGGAGGCGCACGGCACATGCGGTCAGTCCGCGGTCACGTGCCTGTTGAATCGCCGCGTGTTCCGTTCCATCGAAGATCTGGCTCGCCTCGATGACGAGCGGTGACACCTCCCACGGCCACTCCCCATTGCCCACTCGCAATGCCTCTGCAGTCACGCCGCGGCGTGCGAGCTCGGCTCGGATGCGGAGGAGATTGAGCTGTCGGAACGCCTCGGTGTGGACGAGCTGTGGGATGCTCCGCGCGGTGTCGACCCCCTTGATCTCGATCCGCCGGCCGCCGGCCACAGACACGTTCACGTCCTGTCGCGCCGCCCCGGGTCCGCGGCGGACCTTGCCCGTCGCTCGCGCGACCGCGGCGAGCAGCTTCACCCCTTCCCGCACCTCGACCGGAGTTCGCAACTCGGGCTCCGTTACCGCTTCGGTGAGCGGCATTCCGAGCCGGTCGGCGCGAAAGGTGACACGATGGCCCACGTCCGAGACTTCGCGGCAGGAGTCCTCCTCCAGCGAGAGCTGGCGGATGGCGAGCTCACGATCGACCCCCAACTCGGGCACGCGGAACGGGATCCGGCCCGCGAGGCCCACCATCGCCGTGCGCTGAAACCCCGTGGGAATCGACCCGTCTAGATACTGCTTCCGCATCACATGCAGTTCAGCCACTAGATCGAGGTTGAACAAAAGAGCCAACTCGACCGCGATCTCCACGGCTTCCTGGTCGATCTCAAACGGCGGCGTGTCGTCTAGTTCGTACGTGCAAACCGTTGCTCGGTTCAAGAGGTAGACGATCTCTTTCTTCGTCTTGAATTCCATCAGAGCCGTGCCGTCGTACTCGCCGAGCTCGCTCAGCGTGGGGCGCATATGGCGCAGGACTTCCGAGTCGCACTGCGTGGTGAAGTGGCCTGCGGGACAGCGGCAGAACAGCTTGGAGCGGGTGGCGAGCTGTTGATGCACTTCGAGACCCGCCATGAAACCGAGCGTCTGGTAATCCCCTGACGCGAGCGTGCCGTACGCCGCGTCAGGGAAATCGAGCGGCGGGTCGGTGCGCGGATTGAAGTCCGCGGGGGCGCGGATGCTCACGGGCAGGCATTGTAAGCATAGGACGCAAGTGGGGATAGGGCCGGGTCGTCGACATATAGTTAGACGGCGGCTCGGATGGGGAAGTACCCAACGCGGGCACTGCCTAGATCTCCGAAGGAGTGCATCGACCCATGAGAGAGGCGCTGTTGCAGAAGAGGTAGAATCGTCGGAGTCTGGGGCCTGACGGACAGGTCCTGATACTCCGGAAACCTGTTGATATCCGGAATCCCCGACGTGTGAGTCAGGAGGTTATGGAGCGCAATTCGATCACCATTGGAGAATTCGGGAGCAAAATCACTGAGCTTGTCCTCTACCGAGAGCGTTCCCCTGGTATAGCATCGACGTGACCGCGGAGGGCGGTGAGCTGGTGGCCACCACTGGCTGGCCCCGGTATCCCATGACGCTCGTGCCGACCGGTCCGGACCGGTTTCTGCTGCGGTACTACTGGGACGAATTCGTCTTCGAGCGCGACGAAGGCGGCTCCGTCATCGGGGTGCACTGGAGCTCAGCGCCCGACGCACGCGGCGAGCGCGTCGACCCGACACGATGATGAAGAGTTCGTCAGCCCCAGGCTTGACAGTTGGTGAGCCACGGGCTCAGCGTTCGCGCTCTTGAGCCCCGTCGCCCGTCCAGAACGAGTCTCGCGAGGAGAGCGAAGTGAAACGATTCATGTTGCTGCATTTCGGATTCGAAAAACCCACCCCGGAGATCATGGCGGCCTGGGGCAAATGGTTTGAGTCGGTCGCAGACAAGACCGTGGAACAGGGCGGTTTCCACGGCGGTGCGCGAGAAATCTCGCACAGCGGAACCAAGGACCTGCCCATGGGAATGGAATCCATCACGGGCTACTCGATCATCAATGCCGAAAGCCTTGACGACGCAGAAAAGATCGCGCAGGACAATCCGTTCATTGCGAGCATCCGAGTCTACGAAATCACGGCCGGGTAGATCCTGGGACTTTCCCCGCTCCTCGAGGTGACGGTGGCCGATCCAGCCCTCCGCCGCTCCTTCATCGCGCTGCACATGACCCTTGGAGTGGTCATCATCGTAGAAAGCGCGCGCACCCTCATCCACGCCTTTGGTGCGCTGGCCGAGCACCACCATGAGGCATTGCTCGGGAGCGTCGAGATCGTCGCCGCGGTGCTGTTCCTCTGGCCTCGGACTCTCCGGATCGGTGGCTGGGTCCTGGTGGCGATCTTTCTTCTCACGGCAAGCGTGCATGCGGTCCGGGGCGAGTTTCCGGCGCCGTTGCTTGTCTACGCAGCGGCCGTCTTCTTCGTAACGGTGCATGGCGGCGCCTGGCCGCGCCGTGACACCGAGGCGGGAGCCTTGTATGTCGCGTCTTCCCCAAATTGTGTCCAGATTGAGGCGGGCGATAGCCCGTGCTGCCTAGGGTCCTCGAGACCGCGCGTTAGCCAGGGCGTCGCTCGCCGTCTGGAC
>JBDHCY010000074.1:0-18873 GCA_039591795.1 Gemmatimonadota bacterium
CCAGGGCTTGCCTGCGTCAGCCCGGTCTGCCGGTCCTGGCGCGCCACCGGAGATCGAGATCATGTCAGATGATGAGTCGGCCGTACAGGCCAAGGAAGCCGCCGCTCCGGCGTCGTCTCGGGCCGAGGCCCAGGCGCCGGAGGAACTGAACCCCTATCGAATCGCCCTGCAGCAGTTCGACCTCGCCGTCCGCTACATTCCCGACCTCGCTCGAGGCATGATCGAGTTCCTCAAACGGCCCGACCGCGTGATAACGGTCGAGTTCCCAATCGAGACCAGCGATGGATCGGTGCGCAACTTCGTGGGTTACCGCGTCATGCACAATCGTGCGCGCGGCCCGGGGAAGGGCGGCATCCGCTATCACCCCAGCGTGAGCGAGGACGAAGTCCGGGCGCTCGCGTCGTGGATGACGTGGAAGTGTGCGGTGCTCGACGTGCCCTTCGGCGGAGCCAAGGGCGGTGTGATCTGCAACCCCAAGCTCCTCACAGGCGACGACGTGCGGCGCATCACACGCCGGTTCATTGCCGAGCTCGGTGACAATATCGGGCCGCACACCGACATTCCCGCCCCAGATGTGAACACCAATGCCGAGACGATGGCGTGGGTGTTCGACACCTACCAGATGATGCACCCGGGATTGAACTCGCTGCCCGTCGTCACAGGCAAGCCAGTGGACATCGGCGGATCGCTCGGCCGTCGCGAGGCCACGTCGAGAGGATGTCTCTATGCGACGCAGCGAGCGCTGGCGCGCGGTGTTGTGCCCGGGCTCGACTCGGTCGAGGGTGCCTCGGTCGCGATACAAGGCTTTGGCAACGTCGGTGCCATCGCCGCCGAGTTGTACCACGAAGCGGGGGCGCGAATCGTCGCGGTGAGCGACTCGCGCGGGGGGATCTATCGGGCCGGCGGGCTCGATCCACATGTGGTCATCGAGCACAAAGAAAGCACCGGATCGGTGGTCGGCCTGCCACATGCGGAGACACTGCAGAGCGGCGAGCTGCTCGAATTCGACTGTGACATTCTCATTCCCTCGGCCCTCGAGAACGCGATTCGGCGGGACAACGCCGACCGGGTGCGCGCTCGACTCGTGGTGGAGGGCGCCAATGGTCCCACGACGCCCGAGGCCGATCGAATCCTCTTTCAGAAAGGCATCCCCGTCTTGCCCGACGTGCTCGCCAACGCCGGAGGGGTCACGGTGAGCTACTTCGAGTGGGTGCAGAATCTCCAGAATGAGCAGTGGGACATCGATGAGGTGAACAAGAAGCTCCATGCCAAGATGAATCGTGCGACGGACGCGGTGATCGAGATGCAGAACCGTATCAACGGATCGCTCGAGCGTTTGGAGACGGAGCGACGGGCGCGCGGCGACGGCGGAGAACCGCTCGACCCGGTGGATCTTCGCGCGGCGGCGAACGTCTTGGCGATTCGACGGGTGGCCCGGGTCACCCGCGAGCGCGGCATCTGGCCGTGACCGACGGGACGACCGGCGGCGCCAAGGCCCAGCGGGCCATCATCGTCGGCGCCGCCGGTCGCGACTTCCACAACTTCAACGTTCATTTTCGCGAGAATCCCGCGTACAAGGTGGTCGCGTTCACTGCGGCGCAGATCCCCGACATCGCCGGCCGCCGCTATCCTGCCGAGCTCGCCGGCGCGCGGTACGCCGACGGCATCCCCATCGAGGCAGAAGCCGATCTGGAGCAGCTGATCACGACCCATCAAGTGGACGTCGTCGTGTTTTGCTACTCAGACGTCACCCACGAGCACGTAATGCACCTCGGGTCGCGAGCCGTGGCAGCGGGCGCCGACTATCTCCTTCTCGGTCCCCGCCACACCATGCTCGACGCTCGGGTGCCGGTCGTAGCCGTGTGCGCAGCCCGCACCGGGGCGGGAAAGAGCCAGACGAGCCGTCACGTCGCCAGAGCACTCTCTCACCTCGGCCATCGCCCCGTGGTCGTCCGTCACCCAATGCCATACGGTGACTTGGCGCGGCAAGCAGTGCAGCGGTTTGCCACGCTGGAGGATCTGGATCGGCACAAGACGACGATCGAGGAACGCGAGGACTACGAACCGCATCTCGTCGAAGGCCGGGTCGTCTACGCGGGCGTCGACTACGAGCGCATCCTGCGAGAGTCTGAGAGCGAGGCCGAGGTGCTCATCTGGGACGGTGGGAACAACGACTTCTCGTTCTTCCGGCCGGATCTCTCGATCGCCGTGCTCGATCCGCATCGGGCAGACCACGCTGCTACCCATTACCCAGGGGAGGCGGTCGTCCGTATGGCAGACGTGCTCGTGCTCAACAAGATCGATACGGCCGGCCTTGAACAGATCGAGGTAGCGCGTCGGATCGCGCGCGAGCTCAATCCGCGGGCCGAGCTCGTGGAAGCCGCGAGTCCGATTCGAGTCGACGACAGCGAGCGCATCCGCGGCCAACGGGTACTCATCGTCGAGGACGGTCCGACACTCACGCACGGCGGGATGGCCTTTGGGGCCGGTTGGGTGGCGGCGCGGCGCTACGGCGCCGCCGAGATCGTCGACCCCCGTCCCTTCGCGGTCGGTTCGCTCCGCGAGACCTATGTGCAGTACCCCGATACGGGGCCGGTCCTCCCGGCGATGGGGTATGGCGCCGACCAAATCCGAGACCTCGGTGAGACGATCAGGCGCACGCCGGTAGACGTCGTGCTCGTCGCCACCCCGATCGATCTGGCGCGACTCGTGCCGATGCCAGTCCCGGCGCTGCGCGTCCGGTACGACCTGCAAGTGATTGGGGAGCCGACGCTCGAAGAGATCCTCCGGCGTACGATCAGCCGCTGACCGACTCGCGCTCGAGGGTCTCCCCCTCGACGCGCTTCTGAAGCGCCCGCAATCGCTCGCTGTATTCCACCGGGTAGGTGGCTCCGGCTTGGAGGTGGCGGAGCGGTGCGGGGAGCGCCGCGAGCTGCTCGTGGCAGTGGGCACGCACGGCGTCGAGTGCCGGCGCGGGAGCGAGCCGGCGGCCTTCACGCATGATGGGCTCGAGGAGCGGCGCGCGGTGCGCACCCTCATGGGTGAGGGCCGGTTCGTCCCGGAGCGCGACGACGTCGCCTGAAAGCTCCCCGCTGGGTGCACGAAACCGGTACACTTGCTTCGCTCCGGTCCAGGTCTTCTTCCCCTCGCTCGTCTTCAACACGTCGCGCTCTGCGTAGCGGACGAGCTTGTAGGCAATGTCCAGGTACGGCGCATCAGCCGAGACGTCCATCTTAGTACCGACGCCGAAGGCGTCGATTGGGGCGCCGGCGTCGACCGTGCGATTGATCTCGTGTTCGTCGAGTCCACCGCTCGCGAAGATGCGTACTTCGGAGAACCCGGCGTCGTCGAGGATCTTGCGCACGGCGGTGCTCAGGGCCACGAGGTCCCCGCTGTCGAGGCGCACTCCACGCAGGCGCTCGCCGCGCGCTGCCATCTCTCGGGCGACGGTCACCGCCTTGTGGGCAGCGCTGGCAGTGTCGTACGTGTCGATGAGGAGAATGGTGTGATCGGGAAAGGCGCGCGCAAATGCTCGGAAGGCGTCGAGCTCGCTCGGGAACGCCGTCACGTACGAGTGGGCCATCGTTCCCGTGGGGCGAATGCCGTATGTCGCTCCCGCGAGCACGTTACTCGTTTGCTGCGCGCCCGCGATGTAACTGGCGCGCGCGGCCTTGAGGCCGGCATCGATGCCGTGAGCCCTGCGCAGTCCGAACTCGATCACCGGCCGGCCCCGAGCGGCAACGACCGCGCGCGCTGCTTTCGAAGCGACGAGTGTCTGGAAGTGGCACAGGTTGAGCAGTGCCGTCTCAACCAGCTGCGCTTCGACGATCGGTGCCGTGACCTCGAGCAGGGGCTCGTTTGCGAAGAACACGGTCCCCTCCGGCATGGCGTGCACGTCTCCGGTGAACCGCAGGCCTCGCAGTGCCTCCAGCTGCTGCCTATCGAACGCTCCAAGCGATCCGAGGTGCTCGATTGCCCTGTCCGTGATCTCGAATGCCTCCAGGAACGCCATGGCGTCTTCGAGTCCGGCCGCGACGAGAAACGATCGAGTTGGGGGGAGGCGGCGCACGAACAGACTGAACGTGCCGAGGCCCGTCATTCCCTCGCGAAGATACGATGCCGCCATCGTGAACTCGTAGAGATCCGTGAACAGCGCGGCGTCCGCGAGACGCAGCGGGCCCGACGCGAACGTGCCGCGGCCGGTTGTGCCCGGGCGGGCAGATGGTGTGACGGGCATCACCAAGCGGCAGACCACGAAGGCGCAAACATGTTTGACGGCCTCACAAAAGGGGAATATGGTTCGAAGGGCCTACCCATGCTCAGTTTCCACCCGTTGGTCTCGGGCATACGCTGCCGCGACCCTCGCGCCGGTGCGAGGGCCAGGCGGAGTGCGCGATGACCGTCCACGCCGGCACCGACTGGACCGTCAAGGCGCTGCAAGCGCTGCCCGATGGTGGGGCCGACTACGAGGTCGTCGAAGGTCGGCGCCATCGTCTCGCGTTTCCGACCGCGTCGCACGGGTCGATCCGCGCACCGTCCTCCGTCCCGATCTCCTCGTCATGTCGCCTGAAGACGAGCGACCAACACTCGTCATCGAGGTCCTGTCTCCTCAAACGGCGGCACACGATCGTGGCCCCAAGCGTGTGTGCTATCAGCAGCTCGGCGTCCAGGAGGTGTGGCTCGTGGATTTCGATTCGGCTACCCTCGAGCGCTGGCGGCCGGGTGCCGACGTTCCGGAGGTGCTTCGCACCGAGCTCGTGTGGCAGCCGGAGCCCAGCGCACCTCCGCTCCGGCTCTTTCTCCCGAGCGTGCTCGGCGAGGCCCAGTTCGACGACTGATGTCAGGTGCGGCGCGGCCGTAGAGTGACGGTGGCCCGCGCGAGTGTCAAGCGGGCAACGCTCGCATGCTGTGCGCTACTGGTGGGCGCATGGGCGGCGTGCATCGACGCCGAAACGGCGATGACGCGCGTGGCCGGGCAATATGTGCGGCTCGTGCTCGCTGTGGGCGTGCACGACGCAGATTACGTGGACGCCTACTACGGTCCGCCAGAGTGGCGAGAAGAAGCCGTTGCCCGGGCGCGGTCGCTCGAGGAGATCGACGCCGCGGCCGCATCGCTCCTCGCCGAATTGCGGGGGCTACCCTCGACCATTCCCGACGAGCCACTCCAGCTCCGCCGGGCCTATCTCCTCCGTCAGACGGAATCGCTGCGTGCCCGCGTCGAGATGCTCCAAGGGCGCCGAATGACGTTCGATCAGGAGTCTCGCGCCCTCTACGACGCCGTTGCGCCGACATTTCCGGAGTCGCATTTCGAGGGTCTCATTGCCGCACTCGACAGCGCGCTTCCACCTCCCGACTCTGCTCGGGCCGACTCGAGCCCTCGCAGCGTGGGGGTGAGGGAACGATTCGAAATGTGGAGCGCAGAATTCCTCGTGCCAGCGGAGCGGCTCGACACTGTCTTCGTCACGGCCATCGGCGCGTGCCGTGAACGCACGGCACGACATCTCGCCCTGCCTGAAGGTGAGCGGTTCCGCGTGGAGTATGTCACCGGCAAGACGTGGAGCGCGTACAACTGGTACCAAGGGAACTTCCAGAGCCTCATCCAGGTCAACGTCGATCTCCCGATCACCATCGATCGGGCGGTCGACCTCGCCTGCCACGAGGGGTATCCAGGCCATCATGTCTATAATGTGCTTCTCGAGCTCCACTTGGTTCGTGAGCGTGGTTGGATCGAGTTCTCGGTCTATCCGCTCTTCAGCCCACAGTCGCTGATCGCCGAGGGCAGCGCAAACTTCGGTGTCGATATCGCGTTTCCGGCCGGGGAGCGGCTCGCCTTCGAGCGCGACGTCTTGTTCCCCCTGGCGGGGCTCGACTCGTCGGCGGCCGAGACTTACGCGCGCGTGCGAGCAATGGTCGACCGGCTGAGTTTCGCGGGAAACGAGGCGGCCCGAAAATACCTCGACGGCGAGATCGACGCGACGGAGGCAGCACGCTGGCTGGAACGGTACGCGCTCATGTCACCCGAGCGAGCGCGCCAGCGCGTTCGTTTCATCGAGCAGTATCGCAGCTACGTGATCAACTACAACCTCGGCCGCGACCTCGTCGCGCGGTTCGTCGATGCGCGGGCGCCGGGCGGGGTAGCGACTGAGCGCTGGGCGGCCTTCGGCGAGCTCCTTGCATCACCCCGAGTCGCGTCGACCCTCGATGGGGCGCGCTGACACGCTAGAAACCCGGGGTGAAGCCGAGCTCGAAGTACCAGCCTTTGTCAGGCCGCTGGAACGGCTTCACGTAGTCGATCTGCACGATCGCGAACCCGAGCATGTTGAGGCGCATCGTAAACCCGGCGCTCGTCACGATCTGGCGATTGCCCCCGAAGATCGTGGGCTTGCTGAACGAATCCCACGCCATCCCGGCGTCAGCGAACACCGCCGTCTCGATGGGCAGGAATCCGTAGTAGCCGCTCCCGATTCCCAGCACGCCGAGCAGCGGAAACCGCACCTCGAGGTTCAACACGCCGATCCGGCTACCGATCAGCTGGTCGAAGACGGGGCAGTTCGACGTCGTTGGGCCGGGGAACCCGCCCACCGGAAAGGACGTGCTCGCGACGCACTCTCGCGTGTTGAACGAACCGATGTCATAACCACGGACGAGGCTCTGGTAGCCCACAAAGAGCGGCTGCAGGCGCGGGTCGTCCGAGCCGGAGCCGTACCGTCCGTAGTGAAGGGCGCGGAAGGCGAGCGTGAACGGACGCACGGGCATCACGTATTTGCGGAAGTCCACGAGTCCGGTCACGACCTCGAACGAGCCGAGCGTAGGGGCCGCCTCGATGCGATAGCGCTGGCCGAGCAGCGGGCTGGTTGCGCCGAAAATGGTGTTGTCGTAGACCAGCGCCGCCGATGCGAACGCAAAATTCAGCGCGTCTGGAGCCTGTAGATTGACGCGACGGTCGACGAGGATCTCCCCGAAGGGGCTCACGACGAGCGAGTCCACCTCGAGGTCGTAGCTGATGTTCCGGTAGCCTAGCCCGAAGTCGACGCGCCGCACCCGGTTGAACGGGAACGACAGGAGACCGCTGACTTCGCGGTTGGTCTGCCGAAAGCGCTGCGTGAGCTGAATGAAGTTTCCTTGGCTGTCGAACCCCTGGAGGTAGCCGGCTGAAACGTACGGCACCTGTTGCCCGGCGAGCCCCCAATTCCATCGGCTGGACGTGTTGCTATAGGCGACGAGGGCCGAAATGTCTTCGAAGGTGCCGTACACGCCGAGCGCGGCGGCGAGCTGCCGGTTGCCCAGAAGGTCGCTGAAGAAGAGTGCGGATCCGCCGCCCACGTAGGTGCCGAATCGGTCTGCGCCAACGGCCACCGAGGGGGGCGCGACGTAGTCGAGCGAAAGCTTGGCACTGTATCTGGCCCGCACGAAGGCACTGTCGGGTGGGAGGCCCGACTCGTAGTCGTCGAGCATGGCAATGACGCGGCTTCCCAGGCGATCGCGCGGGGGCAAGATGGCCGCATCACGATTGAGCGCTCCGGCGGCGACCAGCATGCCCTCCGTGACCGCCGCCTCATCTGCCACGTAGATGTCATAGCCGCCGTCAATGAAGACGCTGAACGCCATGGCACCGGTTTCGTAGGCGATGGACAGCGCTGGTGAGAGGCCGGTGATCCCTGACACGCCGGTCGCGATGTTGGTCATCCGTCGCACATCGCCGGTCGCGGGATCGAACCGGTAGATGTTGCTCACGCCGTCCGGATCGGCGAGGAAGTAGATGCTGCCGTCGCGTGCCACCTCGGGATTGATGTGCTTGCCCTCGCCGAGCGCCGGGAGTGCCTCGAAAGCGGCCGTCTTCGGGTCGATGATGGCGAGGCGATAGTTCCCCGTTCTGAGGAGCATCGCGTCGGCGCCGATCTGGTCGGTCACGACGACGATGCGCCCGTCGGCCGTCCAGGCAGGCTGAAGCTCCGCGAAGGGGTCGTTGGTCAAGCGACTGAGGGAATCGGTGTCGACGTCGAAGAGGTAGAGGTCGGAGAGTCCTCCCACGCTCGCCGTAAACGCGATCGTGCGCCCGTCGGGCGACCACGCCGGATTGAAGATCTCGCCCAACTCCTCGAATCGCTGCTCCTTGATGGTCTTGCCCCGCTCGGTGTCGATGATCGTAAGCACCGGGCGACCACGGCTCACACCGCCGAAGGCGAACTGCCGTCCGTCAGGTGCCCACGTTCCAGCCGAGTTGATGAACTGGAGGCTCTCGAAATGCGGATTCACCGCCGTCTTGACGATCTTGCGGATGATCTTGCCCGTCTCCACGTCGGCGAGGAACATCTCGATTGAGAAGAGGTCCCGCTCCGAGAGAAAGGCGAGCTTGGTCCCGTCCGGGGAGAGGGCCGGCGCCACGTTCAAACGGCCACGCGAGCCGCGGCCGGTGATCACCGGGCGAGCGAAATCACTCGCGGGCCGCGCCGATTCGAGCACCGGCGTGTACGCGGCACGCAAGGCGTCGTGCCACTGGACGATGAGCGTGTCGAGCGGCACGCCGAGAACACGGCCGAAGGCGTGACGGAGGTCGCCGGTGGGCGACGCCGTCTTCAGGATTTCGACGACCACGTCATCGCCCCAGCGTCCACCCACGTACGACCACAACGCCTGTCCCCACCGGTAGGGGAAGAACGCAGGATTCTGGAGGTCACGCAGGTTCGGGAGCCTGTCGTTCTGCACGCCGTCGCGCATCCACATGGCCGTGTGGGCATCGACGGGCCCCACCGACAGATACTCGGCCATGCCCTCGACGAGCCAGAGCGGAAGACGGAGGACTCCGGGGCCGCCACCTGCCGAGACCCCTGACCCGCGCATTGTGGTCATGTCGAACTGGAAGGCGTGGACCAGCTCGTGGCCGAGCACGTGATCGGTCTCGGAAATCGGGCCGGCGAGCGGCATGACCACGCGTCGCTTGAACGCCTCGGTGACACCGCCGGTCCCCTCTCCGATGGATCCTGCGACGGCGTTCGTTTGCTGGAAGTGCGGCGAGCTCGCGTAGAGGATCAGGTCCTGTCGGCTGCTCAGTTCGTGGTCGAGGATGCGGACGAGTCGCCAATACCAGCGTTCGGCGAGCATGCCGCTCAGCTCAGCCGCGTCGCGCATCTCGTCGTAGTAGTGAATGTCGAAGTGCTCGGTTTTCAGCGTCTTGAAATCGAGCCCTTCGTACTGGACTTTGTTCTGCCCGAAGTACTGCGCTTGCACGGCCGGCGCCCCAGCCAGCCCCGCAAGGAAGAAGGTGACGGCGCTCAAATACAGCGGCGAGCATTTCATGGAGCAGCCTCGTTTAGTCCTGTTCGGTCAACCCCCACCGGCGACCTTTGTTCCCAAGGTTCCTTCATCTGTAGGGTACTCCCTCCC
Source organism: Gemmatimonadota bacterium (assembly GCA_039591795.1). GTDB lineage: Bacteria > Gemmatimonadota > Gemmatimonadetes > Gemmatimonadales > GWC2-71-9 > JBDHCY01. Next base: position 9,385 of record JBDHCY010000074.1, read on the forward strand.
AAAGTGGGCAGCAACCCTCATGATTCCAACCTTTTGCGCCTCTGACGGGTCCAATCTCTCGATCATCAAACGAAACCGGCGTCACGAGGGGGCCGTAATGCCCCTGGAACCCCAATGCAATTAGCCCGCCAAGGAGACCGCCTCATGAGCCATCGCTTGCTCGTCGCGCTCGGCGCGTCGGTGCTCATCACTGCCACCGCCGAGGCCCAGGAATCCCAGCGTTACACCCTGTCTGGCAATCGGGTCGCCGTCTACAACATCGTGGGCGAGATCCGCGTCCAGGGAGGCAGCGGTTCAGCCGTCTCCGTCGAGGTCCGCGCGCTCGGCCCCGACGCGGCGTCGCTCAGCGTCGAGACCGGGGTCATCGACGGCCGGGAGACCCTTCGGGTCGTGTATCCAGACGACCAAATCGTGTTCAGCGTTAAGGGCGAGGGGTATCGGACCCGCATGCGGGTTCGGGAGAACGGCACTTGGGGGGGTGGTGGCCGGGGAGAGCGGGAAATCACGATTCGTGGATCGGGGAGCGGTCTCGAGGCGCACGCCGAAGTCATCGTCACCGTGCCCGAGGGTCGCGAAATCGGCGTCTATTTGGGCGCGGGCGAGGTCAGCGCGCAGGACGTCAATGGAAAGCTCGACGTCGACGTCGCGGCGGCAAGTGTGAGCGTCGAGCGCCAGCGTGGTGATCTCTCGGTTGACGCGGGATCGGGGGCGGTACACGTGCGAGACGTGACCGGCGACGTGAATCTCGACACCGGCTCCGGCTCGGTGACGGTGAGTGGAGTCCGCGGGCCCTCCCTTCGGCTGGACACCGGGTCGGGTAGGGTGACCGGTGAGGCCATCGCCGTGGACGAGCTCAGAATCGACACCGGCTCGGGGCGCGTTGATGCCCGCGGCGTACAGGCTCCCAGCGTGTCGCTCGACACCGGAAGCGGCGGCGTCTACCTCGAGCTCACGATCGACGTGAACGACGTCGTGATCGACACGGGGTCGGGCGGTGTGACGCTCGCCATCCCAGCCGATCTCGGCGCCGAGATCGAAGTCGAGACGGGAAGCGGCGGCATCGACCTCGACGTTCCGGTTGAGGCTACCACGGTGAAGCGCGATTACCTCCGGGGGACGATCGGCGACGGCCGAGGGGAGATTAGGATCGATACGGGCTCGGGTGGCGTGCGCATCGTGCGCGCCGGTTGAGCGAAACGAGGCACCATTCTGCGGGCCGGCCCGGCGCTCTGCCGGGTCGGCCCTTGTCATCTCGGCGGAGCCAGGTTACATGGCGTCGGACCTTTTGGGCAATGGAGTGCCGATGACGGAGTCACTCGAGTCGCTGATCCAGGAGTGGGAAGGACTGGGAATCGTCACGGCGTACGACCGGCCCACCGGCACCTGGATCTTCATTGCACTCCATGACGTCAGCCAAGGGATGGCGGTGGGCGGCTGCCGCATGCAGGTCTATGCCGCTCCGACAGACGCCTTGCGCGATGCCATGCGTCTCGCCGAAGGCATGACGTATAAGTGGGCGGCGGCGGGGCTGCCGTTCGGGGGAGGGAAGTCGGTGCTCGCCGTGCCCGGCCCGCTGGCCGGAGACGAGCGAACGGGCCTCCTCAGACGCTTTGGTCGGCTCGTGGCATCACTCCGTGGCACGTACGGGACCGGCGAGGACCTGGGGACCACACCCGCGGACATGGCCGTGGTGGCGCAAGAGACAGCGCACGTTGGGGGATACGATCCCACGACCCGCCACGCGCTCGACCCTGGTCCATACACGGCACTCGGCGTCTTCAGCGGTTTGCGGGCGGCTGCCGCCCACGTATGGGGCAACGACGACCTCAGCGACCGACCGGTGTTGGTGCAGGGCGTGGGTGACGTCGGTGCGCCGCTCGCTCGGCTGCTTGCTCGTGCCGGTGCTCGCATACTCGCGACCGACGTCGATGCCGAGCGAGCCGCGGCCGTGGCGGAGGAGGTCGGGGGCACCGTCGTACCCCCGGAGGAGGCCTACAACACCACCTGCGACGTCTATGCGCCGTGCGCGGTGGGCGCGACGCTCAACAGCGAGACGATCCCCCAACTCACGTGTGACATCGTGGCTGGCTCGGCGAACAATCAGCTCGACGAACCGTCCGACGCCAAACGGCTGCACGAGCAAGGGATCACCTACGTGCCCGACTACGTCGTCAACGCCGGCGGAGCCATCGCGTTTGGGCTCCTGTGGAAGGGCGAGCGAGACGAAGCGACGCTGCGGTCACGTGTTGAGGGGATCGGCGAGGTGGTCCGTGAGATCCTCGCCGAGGCGACCGCACGGAACGAGAGTCCGATGCATGCGGCGAGTAGGCGGGCGGAAGCGGTGTTGGAGGGCGGGACGGGAGGGGACGGTAAGGGACGGTAGGGGACGGGAGGGGACGGGAGGCGACCCGGGGGAGACCTACGGACCGCCTCCGACACCTCCCGACCTGCACTTCCGACCGGCTTGGTGGCTGCCCGGGCGACATCTCCAGAGCCTGGGAGCCCGGCTCCTTCGCCGGCCACGAGGCGTGGCCTTGCGGCGCGAGCGGCTCGAGACACCGGACAACGATTTCCTCGATCTGGACTTCGCCGAGGTGGCCGGGGTCACGTGGAGCGATGAACGGGCGGAAGCGCCGTTCGTCCTGCTCCTCCACGGTCTCGAGGGAAGCGCTGCCTCGGGTTACGCCCTGGAGATGTACCGCGCACTCGGGCAGCGAGGCGTACGCTCGGTGGGTCTCAACTTCCGCTCGTGCAGTGGAGAAATCAATCGGGCGCGCCGCCTCTATCACTCGGGCGAGACCGGGGATGTCGCGTTGGTCGTGAAGCATCTCGCGGCGCGGTATCCCGCGGCGCCGTTCGGAATGGTCGGCGTCTCGCTTGGGGGAAATGTGCTTCTCAAGTTCCTCGGCGAGCGCGGTGAAGATCCAGAGTTGCCGGTTCGCGCCGCCGCCGCCGTGTCGGTCCCGTACGATCTCTCCACCGGCGCGGATGCGCTCGAGCATGGCCTCGGGCCACTCTATGCGGCGTTCTTCCTACGCAAGCTCAAGCGCAAGGTGCGGGCGAAAGCCCACCAGCTCGATGGCGCGTGCGACGTGCCGCGGACTCTTGCCTCCCACACGATGCGCGAGTTCGACGATGCGGCCACTGCCCCATTGCACGGCTTCGCGGGCGCCGAGGACTACTACCTTCGGTCGAGCTCGAGCCGTTTCTTGGGGCGAGTCCGGGTTCCGACCCTCCTGCTCCACTCCATGGACGATCCGTTTCTCCCAGCGAGCAGCGTGCCCGTCCATGCCGCGCGGGAGAATCCGTCTCTCGAGGGTCGTTTCCTGCCAAAGGGTGGGCACGTGGGGTTCGTGGAGGGGCCGCCATGGGCGCCGAGATACTGGGTGGAGCAAGAGGCGGCGCAGTTCCTCGCCGAGCGGCTCGGCTCCTGAGGCGCTCGCCCGAGTGCGCGTGCGAGCCTCACTCAGCGCGCGTTGAGCGCGCGCGCCGTCGTGGCACTTCGTCCGGCAGCGTCTGTCACCTCGACCGTCAAGCGATACCGGCCCGACTCGAGATCGGGGAGGTCGAGCACGAGTGCGCGACCGATGATGGCCTGGTCGCGCGGCTCCTCGTCCCAGCGCAGACGAGTGCGGAGCGAGCGGTCCGATGCCAGTCCGATCCACTCGAACGCCTTTCGCACCCAGCTCTTCCCCTCACGTTCCAGTGAGACCGTAAGGTCGAGGGGCTCACCTGGGACTGCGCCGGCGATCTCCCAATAGACGCCCAACTGCCCGCCCGCCTCAATCTGGGAGGACGCGAGTGCCATCGGCGCCGCGTCATCCACGGTGCCGGGCAGCGTGTCGTCGGGGCGGAAGAGCAAGATGTCGGAGAGCGAGAGTGCGGTGTCGGTGAGTGGTCGAACGGAGATGCCGTAGCGCGAGCGTGCGGCCCGCCGCGCGTCGCGCGCCAGTGCTTCGACGCTCACGATCGCTGGGCCCACCGCAACCGTATCGACCACGACGCCGCGCGGCCCCAACGACGTGATTGGAGCGGCCGTTTGCAGCGCCCGGTCGATGGGCCAGTGCGCGATCATCGCTTCGACAGCGCCGGACGGGGCAACGCCGTCCCCAAGCTCGTAGGCCGCGACCACGACGGCGGTCTCGCCGCGCGGAAACACGGCAAGCTGGTGCTCGAGGTGATCGAACTCGTCCGCGTAGGGCGTGAGATGAGCGCTGCGCGGGCGGGCTGGCTCGAGGGGCCACTGCAGGTGAGTCGCGGCCTGCGGTGCGTCGAGGACAGCAGCGGTCGGCGCGAATGTGCGCGCTCCTCGGTGATGGTGGGAGACGATCGACCCCATTCCGATCGTGCCCGGACGTCCCCACTGCCGCTCCCAGCCTGCCGGCCAGCCGTAGCGCACGAGGAGCTCGGCGAGATCGTCGCCCCAACCGAGGCCGTACCCCGACGCCGCGCGCTCCTGGAGCCGATCGAGCACGAGTCGCGCGTAGTGCTCCGTGCGCCGATCGTTCCCGGGCACGAGCCAGAGCGGATCGGCGAGCGTCCAGAAGCGATCGTCGAAGTCAGTCCGATCGGTGCAGGGGATGGCACGGTATTCCCTGCGCGCGCGCGCGGCGTCGAGGAGAAGTGACACATCGGTCCAACGGCACCGCTCGTTGTCGGGCATTGCGGAGAGGGCAGTCACGAACGCGGAATCGGCCGCGGGGAAGCGGCCGGCAGTGTGCAACGCATAGCCCTCGAGCGCCGCGCACCACCAGCTCGGCGTGGCGGTGCAGCCTCTCGCCGCGTCGAGTGCGTCGGCGGCGCGGCCCGCTTCGACGAGGTAGCGGACGCGCTGGCCGGTGACCCACGGGTCGGCGAGGACGGAGACGAGCGTGTCGAGCCGGGCCACGAGCTGGCCGCGACCGCGGCGTACGGCCTCGACCTCGGTGGGCGGCGTCCACTCGTCGCTGCGGTCGGCGTGCCACAGGCAGAAGCGACCCACGATCTCGTCGCACTGGCGCGAGCCCCAGGGCATCGTGCGTGTCAGGTGTCTGCGGCGAAGCGACTCGAAATCGTTCTGGGCAGCGTGCGCCAGCTTGGCGAGCTGCTGGGAGTCGGAGGGCAGCGCGACGACGGTCGGCGCGACGCGATCAGACGGCAGGCCGGTTTTGGGGGCGACGGCACGGCCTGCGCAGGCCGTCGTCACTGTGGCAATGAGCGCAAGTGCACGCATGCCGCGCGCCCCGGTCACGCGCCGGCGTCCTCCGGCCGATGCCGCTCGATGAATTCCTCGACCTCTTTCGGCACCAGGAGGTCGTCCGCAATCGCCGCCACCTCTTCGGCCTCGCGCCACGCCTCCTCGAGTGTGAGGAGCTCCCCCGCCAAGGCAACCCGTTCTTGCTCCTCGTGGAGCGCCATCTCCATCGCGAGCTTCGTTGGCGTGGGAAGCTTGTGGACCAGCCCGGGCTTGCCGGGGAACAGCGGCCGGCCGTAGAAGGGCTCCGGCCCTTCCGCCCGCCGAATCATTCCCGGGAGTGTGGCGAGGTAGGCCTCCGGATGGCCCGCGTCTTCGATTGCCGTCACCGCCTCAGCGATCACACGTTTCGATCCCGCCATGACGTTGAGCTGCGGCAGAAGGAGGCCGGTAATGCGAACGGCCTCCTCGCCGTCGAACGTGGCCTCGCCCCTCGAGTGCTTGAGATAGAGCGACCAGCTCTCGTCGTGTCCGCCTGGCAGCATGCGGGCCTTCATGAGCTCCGGGCGGCGCACCTTGAGAACACGCCCGTCGTCGGTCTTGATCTTGAGCCGCGTGCGCGCATTGAGAATCAAGCTCGGGATTTGCGGAAGGATGGCCGCGCTCACACCGGCAGCCATGGCACCCACCGCCACCGCTCCGACGGCTGCCGTCCCGGCGACCGTCCACACGATCGCCCGCTTGCGACGCCGCCCGAACTGGTCGCCGTAGCGCCAGGCGGCGAACTCGGGCCGCATCGGCACGCCGATGCGCACGAGCTCGAGGCCTTCCTTGAGCTTGGCGAGCCCGATGTTGTCGGTGGACATGCGCAGGCGGGTGCTACCGAACGCGCGCTCGCACTCCTCGATGGCCTCCCATCGCTCGTGGAGCGGCGTGAGGTTCCACCGCTCGCACTTGCGGCACACGACCCACAGCCGGCCCTTCGAGGCGTCGAACGCCAGCCGGCGGCCGACCGGGAAGTGCTCGATGACCTCGTTCGCCTCGAGCAGGCGATTGCAGAACAGGCAGGTGGTGTACATGGGCGTCTTTCCGCTTCTCGCAATGTAAGCGCGGAGCGGGCGATGCGGTCCAGCGGCAAGAGCCGTGATGTCCGGGGGGCGGTTCGACCCCTGACGGCGGGTGAAGCGATAACTACTGGGGCAGCCCCGTCGCGATCACCTCCTCCATCGCGTCCGCAAAGGCATCCACCTCGGCGAGCGTCGTGTACACGTTTGGCGTCACGCGTATCCCCTCGAACTCCTCGTGCTTGATCGACACGACGATGATCCGGCGCGTCTTCCACAGGTGGTTCATCAGCTTCGCCGAGTCGATGCCCTCGACCCCAACGTTCGCGAGACCGCACGCCTGCTTCGGGTCGTATGACGTGTGGATCGTGACACCCGTTTGCCCGTCCAGTCGCTTCATCCAGCGGTCGCGCAGGTACCGCAGGCGCGCCGCCTTGCGCTCGCCGCCAATCCCCTCGTGGAACGTCAACGCCTCGGCGATCGCGTTGTGGTTTGCGGCAGGGTGAGTGCCGATTTCCTCGAACTTCCGGATGTTGCCGGACTGATCTTCACCCGCGGGCATCATCGGCCACGTTTGCTCGATCTTCGATTGCCTGACGTAGAGAAACCCGGTTCCGTGGGGAGCGGTCAGCCACTTGTGCAGGCTCGTTCCGTAGTAGTCACAGTCGAGCTCGTCACGCGTGAACGGGAAGTGCGCATAGGCGTGCGCGCCGTCCACGATGACCTCGATCCCCCGCGGCCGTGCGAGCGCCATGATGTCCTTGATCGGGAAGATCTGCCCCGTCAGGTTCGTGATGTGACAGCAGTGGATCACCTTGGTCTTCGGCGTGATCGCCCGCTCGAACCTGTCCACGAGGTCTTGCCAGCTCGGCGGCGGCACCGGGAATGAGATCATCTTCACGACGATTCCCTCCCGCCGCGCACGCTGGTTCCACGTGGTGAGCATGCGTGGATAGTCCTGGTTCGTCGTGAGGACCTCGTCGCCTGGCTCGAGATCGAGGCCAAGCTGGCAGATCTCGAGCGCCTCAGAGGCGTTGCGCGTGATGGCCATCTCTTCGGTGTCGCACCCGAACGATGCCGCGAGCCGCCGGCGCACTCCCTCGATCTCGGGCTCGAGAATCTTCCACATCGAGTATGACGGCGCCTCGTTCGAGATGGCGAGGTAGCGCGCCATCGCCTCCTGCACGACGCGCGGCGATGGGCTCACGCCGCCGTTGTTCAGGTTGACCAGCGTTCGATCGACCGTGAACGCTCGCTGGATCTCGAACCAAAAGTCTTCGTCCTGGGCCACGTCCTCGGGCAACCGGCCGTCGATGACCCCGACGGCATCGAAGACGGGCCGGAGCCACTCGTCGCGAAACGCGGGCCGGGTGGCGACCCCCGCGCTGAAGAGCTGGCCGAGAAAGGTGCGGCGGGACGGCATGGGGCCTCCGGGGCTCGGGGCGGTGCAGAACCTGGCCCGAAGTTACTTCGTGCGCCGCGCCCCGGCGAGCCGCCGCCACCCGAAGTAGACGGGCACCCCGGTCCCGATCGTGAGTGCGCCCAGCAACGCGTTCAACGGATTCGCTCCCACGGTGCTCATTACGGCGAACACGCCGGCCGCGACGAAAAAGAGCGGAACCCACGGGTAGCCGACGAGCCGGAAGGCGGGTTTCCGGGCCTCCTTGCGCGTCACAGCCTCTGCGCGCTCCAAGCCGGCTTGCTGATTGCTGCCCGAGGGTGCCGCGTGAGGGCCAAGCGGGCGAGCATCTCGCGCGCGGTAGACGAACAGCGTGGCCCCGACGAGCGCGAAGAAGATCCAGTCGCCGAAGACGACCCAGTCGAGTAGCTCGGCGTAGCCCTTCGTGAGGCAGAGGAGAATCGCCCAGCCGGCCTGAATCACGATTGCGGCGCCGGGTGCCTTGAACGTCGGGTGCAGACGCGCGGCCCTTCCGAAGAAGAGTCCGTCGGATGCCATCGTCTGGTAGACGCGCGGCGCGGCGAGGATGGCGAGATTGAGAAAGCCGAAGGTCGAGATCGTGACACCCGCCGCGATGAACGTGGCGCCCGCGGGACCGAGCAGCGTGCGCATCACATCTGAGGCGGGTGCGGTGCTTTCGGCGAGGCCGCTGAGGCCGAGCACGCGCAGGTAGACGAAGTTGGCGAGGACGTAGACCGTGACGACGATGACGACGCCCCACACGATCGCTTTCGGAAGGTCGCGGCGGGGCTGCCGGAGCTCTTCGGCGACGAAGTTGGTGCTCTGCCACCCGCCGTACGCGAAGAGGACGGGGATCAGCGCGGCACCGACGGCAGCGACGAGAGCGAAGCCTCCCGCAGGCCGCGCCGCGGCGACGCTCGCCGCGCCAACGGCGGCTCCCTCGTCCGGCCCCGCGACGACGAGCCCCGCCACGATCAATCCGGCGAGCGCCGCGAGCTTGAGCACCGTGAACACGTTCTGCACGACACTCCCCGGCTTGATACCGAGGTAGTTCACGCCTGAGAGGACGACGATGGCACCGATGGCCACCGGTACGATGACAGCATCGGGCGCGCCCGCGAGTGAGGCCGCGTAGCTGGCGAAGGTGACTGCCACCGCGGCGATCCCCCCGCTGTTGATCACCAACATCTGGGTCCAGCCGTACAGGAAAGCCGGCAGGGGGCCGAAGGCGTCGCGGAGGTAGACATAACCGCCACCCGCGAGCGGCTTGCGGGCACCCAGCTCGGCGAACACGAAGGCGCCGGCGAGCGCCACGGCCCCGCCGAGCGCCCAAACGAAAACGGCGAGTCCCCCCGTGGACACCCGCTGCGCCACCACGGCTGGGTTCAAGAAGATGCCGGCACCCACGATGCCCCCGACAACGAGCATCGTGGCATCGAAAACACTGAGACGGCGGGCGTAGGTGGGGGCGGTCACGGAGGCGGAAGATACGGCACGGTCCGACCCACCAGCCAGGCGCCGTGTCGATGCGTCTCGCGGACCCGAATCCCTCGCGCTAGCATGAGCCAGCTAGGGTGGTCGCGGTCGAGGCGATGATGGGCCAGGCGAGGGGAGCGGGAGCAGGAACACCGCGACGCCCAGACGAGTCTCGGGCGTGCTACCACAGCGTACTGGGCGCTTATCACGGACCCCGCTGCATCTCATGTTCAGGTGGAAAGGTCACGGAGACGAATCATGGCACCAGTAAGAGTGATGTCCCGCGCAGTGCGCATCAGCTGCGTTGCACCAGTAGCGCTTGCACTGCTGACTGCCCCGCCAGGGGCCGCCCAAGA
>JBDHCY010000075.1:0-14343 GCA_039591795.1 Gemmatimonadota bacterium
CTCGGCGCGGCCCAGCCGCGAGAAACTAGCGTGGACTAGACTCGATACTGCTCAGGTAACAGCAGGGGGGGTCACCGCGACAACGCGATCGCGACGCTTGCGGTCGACGCCAAGATCGACGCCAACGCCGCCACGATCGGGATCCAGTTCGTGGGCTCACGGGGCTGCTTCGCCGGGATGAGCACCTGGCTGCCCGGGCCCGGCCGCGGTGAGGAAGAAAAGAAGATCAAGCGCGACTTCTTGGTCTGTGCCGACCCGTTCGCGAATTGTACCACGACCGCGCCCTTGTTGGCGTCCTCGGCGAACCCGCCCGCGTTGGCGATGTAGTAGTCGAGGTTCGCTCCCTCCTGCCAGAGAACACTCGTCGGTGCGTTCACGGCGCCAATCACCCGCACCGTGGGCAGGTATTCAGGCACGGCGAGCGAGTCGTCGGGTTGCAGGATCAGATCTTCCGCGCCGTCGGGGGCAGCGAGCACTGCACTCAGGTCCACATTGACTCTCCCGGCATCCTCGAACGCGCGATAAAAGCGAGCCCCCGCCGGATAGGCAGTCGTGAGCAGGCCCCCCGCCCGCTCGACCAGCTCGCTCAGCCGCTCGTCTTTTCGCGTGAGTGAGTAGGTGCCCGGATACCGGACCTCGCCAGTGATCGTGACCGTGCGCTGGAAGTCGAACTCGGGCTGCTTGAGAATCAGGATGTTGTCGAACGGCTCGAGCCCGACCTCGGGCGCGCCGGCCGCGGAGTAGGGAAGCCCCGGCGGGCCGATGAAGCGGCCGAGTGAATCGCGGTCGAAGAGATACGTAGAATCGAGGGGCACCCGCAGCGTATCGGCGAGATCGCCCTGCATGCGGTCGGCCGGCAGCCGGGCGATCTCTGCTGCCTCCAGCGATGCCCCGATGCGAAGACCGCCCGCGAGCTTGAGAAGCTCTCGCAGGGTCATCCCTTCTTGCCACGGATATGCCCCCGGTTTGTAGACCATCCCCGCAGCCCGAACGAAATAGCCGGTTCCTCGATCGGGGAGAAAGTCCACGATGACGGAGTCTCCGTCCTCGAGCGGGAGGGCCGGCACGGCGAAGGCGCTTCCTTCGGCGGCCTCGTCGCCCGTGCGGGGACGTCGAAGCGGCACATCGAGGGCGACACGGGCGGTGACCATCTGCCCGCGGCGGTCCGCCGGCAACACCCGGTGCACTGTCACGCGCGAGAGCTCGGCATCAGCGAGAAACCCGCCCGCCGACTCGATCAGTTCGGCGAGCGTCTCCCCGTCTTGGAGCTCGTAGATGGCCGGCCGCACGACGGCTCCAGCGATGGTCGCGCGGGTGCCCATGACCGGAACGAATACGATGTCACCCTGCTCGAGCACGAGGTCGTTCCGCGTGTCACCACGGAGCAGGTAGTCGTACAGGTCGAGCACGCCAGCCGTCTCGCCACGGCGACGCACCTCGATATGCCGAAAATTGCCGCGATCGACCGGTCCACCTGCTGCATAGAGCGCGTTGAGCACGGTCGCCACGCTGGCGAGCTGATAGGCCCCCGGCTGCACGACCTCCCCCACCACGTACACCTGGTTCGCGCGAAGCCGCGCAATCGATACGTCGAACCGCGTGGTCCCGCGCGCGATGCCCGAGTACGACCGGCCGAGCCGCTGCCGCAGCAGGTTCTGGAGCTCCTCCATCGTGATCTCGTTCACGAAGAGCTGCCCCACCTGTGGGATGACGATGAAGCCCTCTCGAGTGACTTCGAGTGAATGCACCAGTTCGACGTCGCCCGTGAGCACGAGCACCATCACGTCTCCCGGCCCCAGTCGGTACGACGGCGGGACCGGTCCCGTGAGCAGCGGCTGAAACTGCGTCGTGCTCCGACGGAAGATGTCGGCGCCGAAGAGCTGAAGGCCGAACGAGCTGCTCGGCAACGGCTGGGGGACGGGTGCAAACCCCGCGGTGACAGGGACCGACTCGATCCCCTCGGCCGTCAACGGTCCCACACCGAGGGCCGAGAGCGCCATCAGCATCTCTTCGCTCGGGGCAGGTGTGCCGGAACCGGGCGCCCCCTCGTCGAGATAGGTGTCGAGCAGGCTCGGGGAGTATCCCGCGGCGCTCAAGCGCGCCCGGATCTGCTCCTGCGACAGCCCCGATTGCTGTATGCGTTGCCGGACCAGCTGACCGAGCTGCGGGTTTTGCTGTAACTGCTGGCGGACCTGTTGCTCTGTTGGGCGTTGAGCGGCGAGGGGGATGGCGACCATGACAACGAGAAGCGCCGACACCAGGACCTCGGGGATGAACCGCGAAGACCGTCGCGAGAGGCGCGCTCCGAAGATCGTCATCAAGCGCCGAAGATCGTCATCAAGCGCCTAAGATGAACTGTAAGTGTCAGTAGGTCAAGACATTGGGGCGGTTCAGCCGGAACCCTCCCACGTGCGCCAGAGGGCACCCGACACCCGGCGGGCGAACTCACGGCCCGAGAAACGATCCTCGGCATCTTCCCGGCCTGCCCGTCCCATCTCTTGCAGGCGAGTGCCGGGCAGGGCCAGAGCGCGGACGATCGACTCAGCGAGCGCTTCCGTGTCGCGCGGTGCAACGAGCCAACCGGTCTCCCCCACGCGGACGATCTCTCTCGGCCCACCCTCGTCGGCGGCGAGCACGGGCACGCCGCACGCCAAGCTCTCGAGCACGATGCGGCCAAACGGTTCTGGCAGTATCGAGTAATGCACGGTGAGGGCGAATTCCGGATACGCAGCCTCGATGTTGGGGAGAAAGCCCGTGAAGTGGACGTTCGGGAGCGGACCGGCGGCCGTGTCTCCGGGGAGACGCCACTCGCCGCTTGCTCGCGCCTCGAGCTCGCGACCGTAGGCGCCCTCGCTCCCCTGATCGTAGAGTGGGCCTCCGGCGATCACGAGATGCACGTCGGGGAGCTGTGCCGTGATGCGTTCGAAGGCCGCGAGCACTTCGACCTGCCCTTTCCAGCGAGTGTACACCGCGGGCATGCCCACCAGGCGGGCGCCCGGAGAGATGCCGAGGCGCCGGTGGAGCCACCCGGTGGGAGCTTGCGGACGGAAGCGATCGAGATCCACGCCGTTCGGGATGACCTCAACCCGCGTGGACGTGCCTCGTCGCGTCCAGGCGCGTCCGACGTCGCTGCTGTTGGCAATTGCCTGGTCGGCGAGCGCGCGCAGCAACCAGCGCCACACGGCGGCGGGTGGGTAGCTGTGTAGGTGCCAGACTCGCGGCCGTCTGCCGGTCAAAGCCGCCGCCGCGTGTGCCTTGAAGGTGCCGCTGTAGACGAGATCTGCTTGCCGCACCGCAGGCTCCCGCCGCAGCGCGCGCGCCCACGCGAGGAGGCCCGTCGGCGAAAAGAGGTGCGTTCGCAAGTCAGCGCGTAGCTCGCGGTGGATGGCACGTCGCAGCGAGCGCGGCGCCGGCACGACGCGCGTCGGTATTCCGAGCACGTCAAGTGCCTCGAGGAGCGGGCCGGGTCGCGGCGCCACCACCGTCAGCCGCACGTCGCTCTCGAACGCACGTTCTGCGAAATCGAGCAGGACCCGCTCGGGCCCGCCCAGCTCAGCCGACAGGGTGATCGCCGCCACGTCGAGCGGCCGGTCGCCCGACGCGCTCACTGGTCGATCACCTTCGTCCAGAACGCGAGGAGCCCGCGGGCGATTGCCTGATCGGAATAGGAGTCGATCGCGCGCGTCCGCGCCGCTGCGCCCAAGCTCGCCCGCCGGTCGGGCGCACCGATCAGATCGGCCAGTGCCCCTCGGAGCGCCTCGGGCTCGCCTTCGTGAACGATCAAACCTGTGTCGCCCACGATTTCGGGAAGGACGCCACTCGTCGTCGTCACGACCGGAATGCCGTGGGCCATTGCTGAGAGGGCTGCGCGTCCCAGCGGCTCAGCCCACGTCGGCGTCGCGCGCGACGGCACGGCGACGAGGTCGAAACTGGGCCAGACGGACTGCATCTCGTCACTGGTCCGCGTACCGAGCCATTGAAGGCGGGCTGGGAGATGCACCTGCCGGGCGATTGCCTCGAGCCGCTCGCGTTCGGGGCCGTCACCAACGATGGCGAGGCGCCACTCGTGGCCCGGAACGCCCTCGAGCGCTCGGAAGAGGACGTCGAGCCCGCGCTCGAGTGTCAGCCGGCCGACGAACCCGACGGTGCAGGGCCAGCGCGTGACGTCGGCCGTGGCATGAGGGATCGTCACGCCCGCTTGCGGGAGCACGGTCGTCGGCACCGTCGGTGCCTCTCGGCTCGCGAGCCGCGCCGCGTCACCGCTCTCCGCCACGACGCCGTTCGCCGTTCGAAGCACGGAGCGCCGTCGGCTCCTCGTCGCCCATGGGTGCCGCTGAACCAGGTTCTCGGTGGCGGAGACGGTAGCGGGAATGCCGAGCGTGCGGGCGACGCGAATCGCCGCTCCCGCGACGTGAGCCGTCGCCTCTTCGTCTATATGAACGAGGTCGGGTCGAAAATCGCGCACGAGCCGCTGAAGGTCCCCCCGTTGCCATCGGGCCTCCGTGGGGAGACCCGGCTTCTCGACCCGCACCGGGGCGATCTCCAATCCGCCCACACGCTCCCAGCCGCTGGCCGTAGGTTGACGGTACTCCAGATCGAGCCAGCGCTCGGGCACGGCCACGCGTACTTCGGTGCCGAGGGCGGCGAGCGCCTCCAGCTTGCCACGGCGGGCGGGGTCGAGATAGCGGTGCGAGAGCACGAAGAGACGCATCGGAGCCTATTGGTCAGGCGGTAAGATACCCCCGTACCGCCGCGCGCCAATGGTGCGGCGCGCGACCACCCGACTCGATGACCAAGTGCGGTTGGCGGCACGCTACCTTGAGTGCAACGAGCGGCGGCGTGATATTGCGAGCGAAGAGGGCCCTTAGCTCAGTCGGTTAGAGCAACGGACTCATAATCCGCAGGTCGGAGGTTCGAATCCTCCAGGGCCCATGCGCGGTTTCAGCCGGTAGGGAAATGCCACTGTGTGACAAACTGTGTAACGAGAGTCGAGAATGGACGACGCCGAGCTTTGCGGGGGGTTCGAGATTAGGGCCGAGCCCGACAAGACGCCGAGTGGCTAGTGGTGTGATTCACGGTGTCGCCGACCTCGTCGTGACCGCGCCCGATCGAGGACGGAGCGGATCGGACGGAGCCCGTGCCCGGCCCATGTGACCATGATCTCATAGACGTGCCCCCACCACTGCGACGGCGGCCGCCGGCGCGGCACAGCGACCAGCTGCGCCTCGGGAGTGTCGCGCTCCATTCAACCATGTTATACGTTGTAGTGGTGTGCCAGCGGCAGGTTGCCGACCATGCATCAGGAGCAGGAGCAGGAGAAGGGATTCCGACAGCTGCTCGACGCCGCGGAAGACGCGTTGCTCGTCGTCGACCCGCAGGGAAACATCGTCGCGGTGAACCTGGGAGCCGAGCAAGTCTTCGGATGGACCGAGGCAGAGTTGCTGGGCGAGCCGTTGAATCGGGTCATTCCCCCGCGCTTCCAGCCGCTGACCGAGTCGCAGCTCCTGGGCGATCGCGAGACGCCGGGGACCCCGCCGAAGGGTGGTTCGGTCAGCCTGTTCGCGCGGCGGCGGGACGGCATCGAGTTCCCAGTCGAGTTCACCCGCAGGTCCCTTGGTCCCGGCCCGCTCGCGTTGGTGACGATTCGCGATCTCACCAAGTTGCAGCGGGCTCAGGAGGCGCTCTTTCGGGACAAGGAGCAAGCATTCGTCACCCTGGCATCGATCGCGGATGCCGTCATTACCACCGACATGGCGGGAACGATCACGTATCTGAACCCCATGGCGGAGCGGCTCTCCGGCTGGCGCACGACCGAAGCGCTGGGGCAGCCGCTGGGCACCGTCCTCCCGCTCTTCTCCGAGGCGACGCGGCAGCCCATCGAAAGCATCCCCGCCCGCTGTCTCCACGAAGGGCGGGCGGTGGACCTGGTGGACGGCGTGCTGCTGCTGCGCCGCGATGGGACGGAAGTGGCGATCGGCGACTCGGCAGCCCCCCTGCGCGACCGCAACGGGGCCACGACCGGTGTGGTGATCGTCTGTCATGATGTCTCTGAAAAGCGGCGGGCGGTCCGCACACTCACGCACCAAGCGACGCACGATTCCCTCACGGGTCTGATCAGCCGGCAGGCGTTCGAGCAGCGCTTGTCGCAGGTGCTGCCGGAGGCGGCGGCCGGGCGGGCGGAGCACGTTTTGTGCTACCTGGACCTGGACCGATTCAAACATGTGAACGATAGCTGCGGTCACGAGGCCGGGGATAACCTCCTCAAGAGGATTGCCAGCCTGTTGGCTGGTCGCGTGCGCAGCCGCGACACGGTGGCGCGCCTCGGCGGAGACGAATTCGGGGTCCTCCTGGAACACTGTTCGTTGGCCAAGGCCGAAGAAATCGCCGGCACCCTCTTGCAGGCCCTCGCGAACTTCCGCTTCGTGTGGGGGGACGCGACCTTCTCGCTCGCAGCCAGCATCGGCGTCGTCCCCATCACGGTCGCGACGAGCGGACTAACGGCTGACGTCCTGCGCGCCGCGGACAATGCCTGTTACACGGCCAAGCACGGAGGAGGCAACCGCATCCATCTCGGGCAGGAGGGGGTCCAGGGGCGGGTGGAGACACCACGGATCACGCGCCTGGCGCGCGCGGTGGACGAGAGCCTTTTTCAGCTATACGCTCAACCGATCGTACCCCTGTCGCTACAGCGCCCGGCCCGTCCCCGGTGCGAGATTCTGCTGCGCTTGCCGGACGAGCGTGGTGGCGTGGAGACCCCCGACGCCTTCCTCCCGCAGGCGGAGCGCTACCGCCTGATACCCACGATCGACCGCTGGGTCGTGCGGGAGACGATCGCAGTCCTGGGTCAGTGGCATTTGGACCACCCGGATTGCGAGCTGCCCCTCTGCTCGATCAACCTCAGCGCTTCCTCACTGGACGACACGGACCTTATCACCGCGGTGCGCGAGTACCTGACGCAGCACCGGCTTCCACCCGAAGCCCTTTGCTTCGAGGTCGCCGAAGCCGTGGCGCTCGGGAACTTTGCCCGATTGGTGCGCCTCATTTCGGAGATCCGGGCAGCGGGCCTCGGAGTCGGGCTCGAGGACTTCGGCGGCGGGCTGACCTCGTTCGCCAACCTCAAGGCGCTGCCGATCGATTACGTGAAGATCGGCGGCCACTACGTGCGGGGCGTTGTGGACGACCCTGTGTACGGCACCCTCGTGAGCACCGTGAACCAGATCGGTCGGATTATGGGAGTCACCACGATCGCTGACGAGGTAGAGAGCGAAACCACTCTGGAGAGGCTGCGGGCCTTGGGGGTGGAATACGCGCAGGGGGATGCCGTGGCGCCGGAGGCGCCGCTGGTGGACGCGGAGGGAGTCGTGGCCGTACCCTGTATTCGCCGATCGATGTGACGCTGCGGTTCGAGCCCGTTCCAGGCATTCGGTCCCAGCCCTTCCTCCTGATCTCGACAGCTCACCAGTGCCGTTCGCCGCGGACGATATCCCGTACGAGTACGGCCGCTCTCAAGCGGTTGGGGTGGTGTCTCTGCGCCGACGAAGACGGGGCCGACTCCCGTCGCTGAGGAGCCGGCCACACTCCAGGGTGAGTGCGCCGCAGTCGACGATTCCAGGCGCGCCCCGCCCAAGCGGGGCGCCTCGTGCTGGTGCTGCCGCTTGGGGGCCGCTCCAATCGATATCGCGCGACGTGTCCCTCACAATTTCCCTCACGTCGAAAGTTGCGCTTCAGGTAACGCCCTGCTACAACTAGGGTTACCGCAATCCGGGAAACGCAACGGATGTTCTACGGGCTCGTACTTGCCGAATGCCAGCACGCCGGTTCCACCGATGGTGCACGGCAGTGCAAGGCATGCCAAGGCTCGGGCTGGGTGACGGTCGTGCCGGGCGCCGACGGGAGACCCAAGCCCTGTGCGCACGCGAACCAGGGCGGTCACGTACAGAACTGCGCCGCATGTCTCGGGTCGGGGTGGGCCGGCCTGATTCGCAACAAGTAGCATTCCGCTTTCGAGGATGCATCGCGTGCCCCGATCGGATGGCCAGGCGTTCGCCATGAAACACTGGCAAGAGACGCAGAGAATCGCCCGGCGCGTCTCGGCGGGAGGTGGAGCGGACGATCTCGCCGTGGCGACGGTCGTCCACATCGAAGGGTCGGCACCGGCGCGGTGTCGATTCGGCGGTTCGTCGCCGTCGACGACTGCGGCAACATCATCAATCCGATGATCGTCGACGGGCAGATCCACGGCGGTCTGACGATGGGGATGGCACCGGCGCTGCTCGAGGAGATTCAGTACGACGAGAACGGGAACATCCAGGGTGGGAGTTTCATGGACTACCTGGTTCCCACGGCGGTGGAGACCCCGAACTGGGAGACGGCCAAAACGGTGACCCCGTCACCTCATCATCCGCTGGGGGCCAAGGGGGTCGGGGAGTCGGCGACGGTGGGTGCCCCGCCCGCGATCGCCAACGCCGTCGTCGATGCGCTCGCGCACCTCGGTGTCACGAGCATTGACATTCCCATAACGCCGTTCAAAGTGTGGACGGTCTTGAAGGAGAAGGGGGTGGCGCTCTAGGGGGTGCGCTGCGACGCGCTCACTCGGTTCGGTCGTTGTCGGCGCTTCGGCGGTCGGTTAGCTTGAGCCGGCCGGGCGAGCAGAGACGCTGCCCGGGCAGGACAGGGTGGATAGCTCAGGTGGTTAGAGCGCTGGTCTCACATACCAGAGGTCGGGGGTTCGAGTCCCTCTCCGCCCATTGGGGGTCCCGCCACGCCGCTGGGGCCCTCTTCCGCGCCTGCGGCATCCGTGATGCAGAGCACCGACCGTAGCGCCAACGCATCAGTATTCTTCTCTCCGACGCACGCACGCCGGCGGACCGTTCTGTCTGTCATATCGCGGCAGTCAGCGCGTTTCGCGAGACCAAAAAAGACCTCCACACATCCTGAGATTGCATCTCTGCGCGACTTCGGATTAGCCTATCACTGGCGCGCGGATTGCCGCGTTTCCATGGAAGCGGGCACTTCCCACCCGGCGCGCGGAGGCTGAATGTTGCGCAGAGGCTTCACCCTGATCGAGCTCCTCATCGCGATCACCGTTGCTGGCATCATGCTCGGGATCGGGCTGCCCCGGCTACGGGGCGCCATGATCCAGGAATCGGTCCGCTCGGCACGCCGCGAGGTGACGACTCGCTTAGCGAATGCGCGCGCTGTGGCCGTCCAGAGGGGGTGCCCGGCGACGCTCCGTATGAACGCTGCCGCTACGCAGGTGTGGGTGACGACCTGCCGCACCGGTGGTGCCGTCGGTATCGATACCATCGGTACGGTCGCGAACCTCGGCACGCGCTACCAGGTGGCGATGGCAGCGTCGTCGAACGCCGTGGTCTTCGGCCCGCACGGCATTGCCACCGGTGCCGGGTGGGTGGCACTCAAGTTCGCGCGGAGTGGCCACACCGACTCGCTGGCCATTTCGCCCGTGGGGAGGGCCGCCTGGTGAACAGCCGAAGCGGCTTTACGATCGTCGAGCTGTTGATCGCGATCACCGTGCTCACCGTCGGGTTGCTCAGCTTTCTCGGCGCGAGTGCCATGATCACCCGCATGTTGGCGCGCGGTGACCGCGCGGCGACGGCGACGTTCTACGCGCAGGAGCGTCTCGAGCAGCTGCAGGGGCAGCCCTGTGGGACGATTGCCAGCGGGACGCAAACCCGTGGCGCCGGCTATCAGGTCGCTTGGGGTGTGACGCCATCGGTCACCGGCGGATCGCAGCGCGTGCAGATTCTCATTCGCTACGCAGCCGGCCCGGGGAGCGTACGGGTGGACACCCTCGAAACCTCCGTCCTCTGCATCCGATGAATCGACGCGGTTTCACCTTGATCGAGCTGATGATCACGCTCGTCCTCTTGAGCCTGGTGGGTGTGGCGCTCTACCAAGCGATCATCGGCGTGCAACGGGTCTCCAAGGCGCAGGTCGAGCGGATGGACGTCCAGCAGACCACGCGAGCCGCCACCTACTACCTCTCGAACGCACTGCGAGAGCTCGATGCGGCCGAGGGCGACATCCTCGTTGCGGACAGCACTCGGATACGGTTCCGAGCGATGCGATGGACCGGCGTGCTCTGCTCGCCCGTCGCGCTGGCGGCCGGCAACGTGGTGTTCGTCACCCGTGACGCGATTCTTGGTCTCCGCGGGCCCGATGCCGCCCAAGATTCGATTCTCCTCTTCCGAGACGGCGACATCGGCACGAGGGGCGACGATCGTTGGCTCGAAGGAGGGCTCGTCGGAGTCACACCGGCCACCCCGTGTCCAGACGGAGGGCCCGGGATCGCGCTGGCCGTTCAGATCGCGGCCTCCTCGGGCGGTAACGACTCGGCACTCGTGGGGGTGACGAGCGGCTCGCCCATCCGCGGCTATCAGGTGGAGGATCTGGGGCTGTGGAACGATGGGACGACCAACTGGGTCGGCCGCCGCACGATGAACCGGGGTGGCGGCTGGACCGCCGTGCAGCCTCTCGTCGGCCCCATGATGGCCCGTGGCCTGGTTTTTTCATACTTCGACAGCCTGGGGGTACCGGCGGCGACTCGCACCGACGTCGCGACGGTCGGGCTCCGCGTTCTCGGGCGCTCGCAGGGGCGGGCCCGCATCACCGGCGGGACGGTGGATTTTCTGCGCGATTCGATCATCACGCGTGTGGGGCTGCGGAACAATCCGCGGTTCTAACGCGAGGAGTGTAGGGACATGACAGTCGGCGTGAGAACCGAGCGCGGGGTTGCGCTCATCGTCTGCCTCATCGGGATCGTCGTGTGCGGAGCCCTGGTCACGGGCGTCTTCGCCACCGGCTACGTCGAGCAGCGCATCGGCGACAACACCCGCTGGATGGAGCGCTCGTTTGGTGTCGCCGAATACGGACTGAGCGAGACGATCGCGCAGTGGAACATCGGTTCGTTCAATCAACTCCTTCCGGGGCAGCGGGTGAACGTGGCTGGCGCCGTCCCGGGCGGCACCGGAACCTACGCCGGCTCGGTGATTCGTTTGAACCAGGAGCTCTTCATCGTCGACGTGATCGGAACCGATGCGCGCGGCCAAGCCCGGCAGCGCCTCGGCTCGTTCGTCAAGCTCCGTCCCCTCGTGATCGACATTGGGGCTGCCCTCACCACCCAGGGTCCAACGAAGGTCGGCGGGAGCGCCGAAATCGACGGCTCAGACCATGTGCCGGTGGGGTGGACCGGCTGCCCCAGCGCAGTCCCGCCGCTGGCTGGGCTCCGAACGCCAGATTCCAGCGTCGTGACGTATACTGGCAGCTGCAGCGGTGGCTCCTGCGTCCACGGTGTCCCGCAAGTCAATGAGGACCCGACCGTTGGCGACAGCACGTTCTTCGAGTACGGCGATCTGGACTGGGATGCCCTGACGGCAATGGCCAACAAGCCCCTGCCGCCGGGGGCCTACACGGGCATCGACCCGCTGCTCACGGCCGATGGTCAATGCGACGTCTCCAAAGCGCTCAACTGGGGTGCGCCGTTCGACCCGTTGTCGCCCTGCCACGAGTACTACCCGATCATCTACGTCCCGGGGGACATGAAGATCAACGGCAACACGGGGCAGGGACTGTTGCTCGTGGAAGGGAACCTCGATGTGCAAGGCGGCTTCGAGTTCTTCGGCATCGTGATCGTAAAGGGGAATCTGAGCACGCAAGGCACCGGTGGCCACTTCAACGGCGGCGTCCTCGCCGCGAACGCCGACCTCGACCAGTCGTCGGTGTTGGGTGACGCGATCGTCAACTTCTCGAGCTGTGCCATCGCGAAGGCCTTGGCAGCCGGTGCGCCCGGTGCTCAGCTTCGGTCACGGGGTTGGATGCAGGTGTATTGAGAGAAGACGGACTAGGACGGTCTAAGACGGTGGAGGACGGAGAGAGTCTTCCACCGTCTTTCGCCGTCCTTGACCGTCTTTGACCGTCCTCGACCATCTGTCACTACCCCCTACAACACTCCCTCCCGTCTCCACCGTCCCGGCTGATCGTATTCACCGTCGTAGACCTCGAGCACCTCGGTGGGTGTGACCGTCACGGCGCCGAGGCGCGTCACGCCGACACTGGCCGCCCAGTTGGCGAGGAACGCCGCCTCGACCGTCGTCGCGCCACCCGCGAGCGCGGCCGTGACCCACGCGGCCACCGTGTCGCCCGCACCCGAGACGTCATAGATCTCCCGGCCAACCGCCGGGATGTGGACCGGGGTCCCGTTGCGCTCGACGAGGAGCATCCCGCGGTCGCCCAGCGTCACGAGTAAGCTCGTGACGTCGAGTCGCTCGAGTGCCTCCGGCAAGGCATCGGGGTGGTCGAAGTCGACGGCGGCTCCCAGTGCGCCCTCCAGCTCCCGGCGGTTCGGCTTGAAGAGGGTGGCCCCGCCATAGGCGAAGAAGTTGTGGTATTTGGGATCGGCAACGACAGGCACGTTGCGCTCGCGCGCCGCCTCGATGAGCGGTGCGATCGTCGCCGACGTGAGCACCCCTTTGTTGTAGTCCTCGAGCAGGAGCGCGTCGGCCTTGCGGAGCACCTTGCGTGCTCGAGCGAGCACGGCGTCGGTCGCTTCTCGCGCGAGAGGCGAGTCGATCTCTTCGTCGATGCGCACGACCTGTTGGCCGCGGGCCACGACCCGCGTCTTTGACGTCGTCGGGCGGTCGGTGAGCGTGATCAGGTCGCCGTCGCCAAGCCCGGCCGCTCGCAGGGCCTCTCGGAGTGCCTGGCCTCGCTGGTCGGCTCCGGCCGCGGCGACCAGCCGACACTCGGTGCCGATCGCAGCGACGTTCGCGGCCACATTGGCAGCGCCGCCCACGGCGGTTTTTCGCTCGGTGACGTGCACCACGGGAACCGGCGCCTCCGGCGAGATCCGGTCCACGTCGCCCAGGAGGTAGACGTCGAGCATGGCATCGCCTACCACGGCGACCCGCCGACCACGCATCGCATCGAGCAGGGCGACGATGCGCTCTCGAGCAAACGGAATCGCCGTCACGGCAACACCCCGCTCACGCGAAAGCGATAGAGCGCCTCGATGCCGGCCACGAACCGCGTATCGCTCACGCCGGATACGTGCCCGGCGTTCGTCACGAAGTGCGCACCCGCGTTGAAGCGCGCCGTGATGCCGAAGCCGAAGGCGATGTCGCCCGACACCGCTGCCCGCATCGTGCGCTCGACAACACCGGCGAAGATCGTCGGCGTCTGCGCGTACTCCTCGACGGGCGGGTAGGGGAGGCGCATGTCACCCTGGCCCTGTCTGAGGAATGTGGCCTCGGGGCGAATGAGCACGCCGGGCATGACCAGCCATTCGCCTTGCAGCGTGAGCTGATCGTAGTCGGCGAAGTTGCGCGCCAGCCCCACGTCGCGTCGCATGACTGTCTCTGCAGGGTTCGGGGTCCGGTAGGCGAGGTTGGAGACGCGCGTGTAGGTGGCGCGCCAGCGGCCGCGGGCCGGCGCGGGGCCGTCGGCACCCACGAACAGCCCGTACGACGTGGGCTCGTTGTCCCCGGCGCCCTCGCGGTCGACCTGCACGTCGTCGAGCATGAAACTGCCGTAGAAGACGGGCCAGCCACTCGGGGCGACTCGGACATCGACGCCGAGTTGGTGGTTCGCGCTGCTGCCCTGATCGTATTGAGCGAGAAGCCCGAGGTTGAACACGTTGGCAAACCACTGGTCGAGTCCGCGGCCAGGGCCGGCGACCACCGTACCCTCCCAAAGCGCCACGGCGACTGGGGCGACGGGCTGCACGTAGAGCCGATGTGCCACGTAATACCGGTGAGCCTCCGCACCCGTTGCGTCGGGGAGGTTGTCGAGTTGCGCGAGGACGGCGTCGAGTCGGATGCGTGCCGTGCCCAGCCGCAGGCCGAAGTGGTCATAGGAATAGGGTGACGGTGAGACGGCGAGCCCCTCCAGCCCTGGCATCCCCCAGTTCCGATCGAGGAGGCCGAAGAAGACGTCGGCATACTCGGTCTGGAGGGCCGCGTACGCCTCGTGTACCCGTCCGGCGACGGCCCGGTCCTTCTTGCCGCGGTAGTCAGGATCGTACTTGAGCCTGCTATCGAGGTAGGGATGCACCGAGGCAGCGACCGGCCCGAAGCGTGCCGAGAGGGCGGCGCCAGCGATCGGGACGCCGTGTCCCGAGCCTGCCTCGCGCAGCGGGTCTCTCCTGGCGTGCGTGGCCGCCGACCCGCCGCCGTAGAGCTCGGCCGTGCCCGCCTGCCGCCCCTCCGGCTCCGCGACCGCCTCGAGGATGGCACGCACCGTGGCAGCGAGCACCGCCGATCCCGTGGTATCGACCGATCGGAGCGCCCGCACGACGTCAGCGCGTCGGAGCGGCCGCGTCATGGGAGA
>JBDHCY010000076.1:0-24724 GCA_039591795.1 Gemmatimonadota bacterium
CGTTGCGTCGAACCCTTGCTCCGCTTCGCCAATTGGCGCGGCTGCCCAAGCGCGGACGGCGTCGTGTGCCCGACCGAGACGAGCGCTCAAGCGCGGCGACGGTGGGACCGCTGCGAGTTCGACGACCTCGCCCCGAACGCGCCCCACGCGCCAGCGTCCGTCCTCACGCACGAGCGACACGTGGGTCACCGTCGCTGCCTGCGCCCAGCTGCGTGGCTGCACGAAGTGCACGCCTCCGATGACCGAGTCGGCCATGACCCGATGGGTGTGTCCGATCACGACGATGTGCGGAGAGACTGGGAGCGATGCGAGCAACTCACCGGCGTTCTCGAGCCCCACCCCTGTCGTGTCGTACGACGAGCGCGGCCCGAGGCCGGCGTGAACCAGTGCAACCAAGAGGTCGGCCCCGGCGCCCGCGAGCGTGGCGAGCGCCGGCTCGGCCCGCCCGACCATGCGTTCGACGCGGGCGCGGCCGGCAACCAGATTCCCATCCCACACCATCACACCTGGGGTGGTGAGCCCGATCACTCCCACACGAACGCCACCTCGCTCGAAGAGGACGAACCGCGGCATAGCAGGACGGCCGTCTGGAAGGGACACGATGTTCGCCGAGACGTACGGGAACGATGCCGCCTCAAGGCTGCGTCGCATGACGTCCATGCCAAAATTGAACTCGTGATTGCCCGGCGTTGCTGCGTCGTAGCCGATCGCGTTCATCGCGTCGAGCACGGGATGTGGGTCTTCGGGTGCGACACGCGCGAAGTACGTCGCGAAGGGATTACCCTGAATCAGATCGCCGGCATCAAAGACGAAGACCTGTCCGGGGTATCGTCTGCGGAGCGAATCCACCAGGGTGGCCACCCGAGTGAGCCCCAGCGGCGCCGGGCGGTCGGTTTCGTAATCCCATGCCGTCGCCCGCCCGTGTACATCTGTCGTCGCCACCAGGACGAGATGGTTCGTGTCGGCAGCGACGAGCGAGACGGCCGCGAGGAGCGCTAGCATGAGGCCGGAATCTCGCCGCCTCGTCGCAGTCCCGCAACGGATCCCCACCGAAGTCCCTTGCGCGCTGTCGGTCCCGTCCCTTATTGGTCAGCTACTACTTTCCCTATGTAACCATGAGCTTCAACGTCCTCGTCGTCGACGACGAACCCGATATCACGGCGCTCGTCGCCTACCACCTGGCAAGAGAGGGCTATCGCGTCTCCACAGCTCGAAACGGCTCGGAGGCGCTCGAAGCCGTCGCGCGTGAACGACCGGCCCTCATCGTGCTCGACCTCATGCTTCCCGGCGCCTCGGGGTACGAGATCCTCGAGGAACTGCGGCGGCGTGTCGAGACGCGGGATGTGGGCGTCATCCTCCTCACCGCGAAGCGCGACGAGGCCGACCGGGTCAAGGGGCTGAGCCTCGGCGCCGACGACTACCTGGTCAAGCCCTTCTCGCCTCAAGAGCTCGTCCTGCGGGTTGCCGCCGTGCTGCGCCGCATCTCCAGCGCCGCAGTCACATCGAGCGCTCTCCTCGCGGCCGGTCCGCTCGCGATAGACCGTGACGCGCACACCGTGACCGTGGACGATCAGCCGATCGAGCTCACTGCCACCGAGTTCAAACTGCTCCTCACACTCGCGGAGCGGCGTGGACGCGTTCAGAGCCGGTCCACGCTCCTCGAAGCGGTGTGGGAGGCCCACCCCGACGTCCAGACGCGGACCGTCGATATGCACGTACAGCGCCTCAGGACGAAGCTCGGGCGGGCTGCCGATTGCCTCGAGACAGTACGGGGATTTGGCTACCGCTTCCGTTCCGACGACGCACCGGAATCGTCGCGGTGACGTTTGCCACGCGAGTCTTCCTCGGGACCGTCCTCGTACTGCTGGCCACCGTCATGGCGCTCGCGCTCGCGGCCGATCGATGGCTCCGTCACGAACTCGAGGATCGGTTCGCCGAAGAGCTTGCTCGCCAAACTCGATTGGTCGCCGCCGCGCTGCCAAGGGACACGCTGGACCTCAACCGAGCCGCGCATGACCTCGGGAAGCTGGTGGGCCGACGCGTCACCCTCATCTCGCTCGACGGCCGCGTGCTCGGCGACAGCGACTTCGACGACGCGAGTCTCGCGCTCCTGGAAAACCACAGAAACCGACCTGAGGTCCTGGCCGCCCTCGGCGGCGATGTCGGGGTTGCCAGCCGCCTCAGCGCATCGACCGGTCGAGAGGAGCTCAAGGTCGCTATCGTGGCCTGGCCGGGCATCGTTCGCCTGTCAGCCACGCTGCAGCAGGTCGATTCGGTCGTAGGTGGAGCTCAGCAAACCGTCCTCCTCGCCGCACTCGCTGCCGTTGCCCTCGGGGCCGTGTTGGCTGGGATCGCGGGCCGTACCGTGACAGGCCCCATCCGCGACCTCGCACGGGAAGCACGCGGACTTGCCGCCGGGATTCCGCCGGCCTATCCGGCCCGCGGCACACCGGAAATCCGCGAGCTCGTCCGGGCCTTGCGATCGATGCACGACGAGCTGAGCGAGCGCATGGCGGACCTCCGTCGCGAGCGTGAGGAAACGACGACGATGATCGACTCGATGGCGGAGGGAGTCATCGCCACAGACGAGGACGGCACCGTCGTCATCACCAACGATGCAGCGCGTCGCGCGCTCGGCTATGGGCCCACCGATACGCTTCCCAACGTGCGGGAGTTGTTCCACCAGCATGACGCCCAGGCCATTGTGGGGCGGGTGCTCGCCGAAGAGGGGGTGGTCGCCCACGAGACCACGATCCACGGTCGCACCATCCTCGTGACGGGGCGGCCGTTGCCTAACGGCGGCGCGGTGCTCGGCTTGAACGACGTCACCGAGTTTCGGCGGCTCGAGATCGTGCGGCGCGATTTCGTGGCGAACGTCTCGCACGAGCTCAAGACGCCTCTCACGAGCGTGCTCGGCTACCTCGAAACTTTTCTCCTCTCCGACGAGGACGATGCCACCCGCCGCCAGTTCGTCGAGGTCGCGCTCCTCAACGGACGCCGGATGCAGCGACTCGTCGACGACCTCCTCGATCTCTCGCGCTTGGAAGCCGGTGTGTGGAAGCCGGCCCCGAAGGAGGTGAGCACGTCGGAGGTGAGTGCCGAGGTATGGGCTCCGTTCGTCGAACGAGCTCGGGAGAGTGAGATCACGTTCGAGGCCCGCACCGATGGCGCACCGACACTCACGGCCGACCCTGATGCCGTCCGCCAGATACTCAGCAATCTCTTTGGCAACGCCGTGCGGCACACGCCGAGCGGTGGCCGGATCCTGTTCGAGGCCCGCCGAACCGAGGGCGGCGTCGAATTGGTGGTTCGAGACACCGGCGTCGGGATTCCCGGTGAGCACCTCTCTCGAGTCTTCGAACGCTTCTACCGCGTCGATCCAGGCCGTAGCCGCGCTGAGGGTGGGACGGGGCTCGGCCTCGCCATCGTGAAACATCTCGCCGAAGGTCACGGCGGTCGCGTCGAGGCTGACAGCACGATCGGCGTCGGCACGACCGTCCGGGTCGTCCTGCCCACTCCGCCCGTGACGAAGTCGTAGGCCGCCCTGGCGCTGAGCCAGAGCCGCCTTCCATTCACTCGTTCCAGCCTGCGGGCTTCGCCTCGTTACACGATTGTTGCGCAAACGTGGGCTCCGGTCGACCTCAGCGCCGGCGAACCAACACTCTGGCGTGGCGCTTCGGTCGCAGACGATCGGGGCGAGCGAAGAGATAGATCAGGGCCGCGCCGGCGACGAAGCCGCCAGCGTGCGCGAGGAACGCCACACCGCCGCCACCACCACCGCCGGCCAACGAGGGGATCCCGCCTACGACCTGCAACAGGAACCAGTAACCGAGCATCACCGCTGCCGGGATTTCAATCCGTGTGATGAAGAAGCCGAGAAAGATGACCGTGTGAACCCGCACTCGCGGGAACAAAACCACATACGCCCCCATCACCCCGCTGATGGCGCCGGAGGCCCCCACCATCGGCACTGGAGAGCTCGGCTGGGCAAACACCTGGGCCAGCGCCGCTGCCACTCCTGTCAGGAGATAGAACACGACGAAGCGTCCGTGCCCCATCACGTCTTCGATGTTGTTCCCGAAGACCCACAGGAACCACATATTGCCGATCAGGTGGAACCAGCCGCCGTGCATGAAGATCGAGGAGAAGAGTGTGAGCCAGGGTGCCGAGTCGCCGAGTGCGCACGTGTAACCTCGACCCAGCGGAATCTCGGTCCCAGGGGCCGCCCGCCCGAGAAGCTCCGCTGGAATCACCCCGAAGCGGCAAATGGAGCGCACCAGCGACCCTTCCACGCCGAACCCCTGCACTAGCCCCCACGCGGCGATCGTCGTGAGGATGACGACGCCAGTTACCACCGCGCGTGTTGAGGTAGGGTTCTCGTCCTTCAGCGGGAACATGGGGCTAGTCTAGAGCGCGGAGGGACGCCGCACAACGCGGACAGTGTACCTGCTCAGCTCCGCTCGGCGCGCCACATCTGGTGCAGGCCCCGATACTTCCTTCTGAACTCGGCCGGGTCCTGTGCGATGACGTCACGAGTGAAGTGAGGGAGTACCTCCCTGACGAGCTCGTCCATCGTGGCGATGTCGATCCACTCGTGCCGGAGGTAGGCGAGCACGGTCTGGTAGTCCTCCTCGTCGCCACGAGCGAGCAATCGGAGACTCACGCTGTATGGATCGTAGTGGAGCAGTTCGAGCCGGCGATGCTGGAGTACGCTCGCCGCGACAGAGCGTGCTCGATCGGTGGCCCCCGGCGGAAGCGGCACCACATCGGCGGGTGACTCGCAGAGGAGGGGGACGCCGGCCCGGCGGGACGCAACCTCGAGCGCCGCAGAGAGGCCTCCGGCCCCGTCGGTGCCTGCGTCCGCCATCGTCAGCCGCCGTACCGACGGTATCCAGCCTTCTGCGAGCTGACTCGTCGAGCCGACCAAATACAGGCGCCACCCGCTGCGAGAAGCCTCGCCCACCGCTTCGAGAAACGCGACGAGGTCCTCACGACGGATCAGGTGCACGTCTTTCCATCATTTGTAGCGGCGCTTGGGAGTCTTGTCGTGCCAATCGTAGACCCAGAAGACATAGGCAAACGGGAACATGGTTTGGACGACGTGAAACGGCTCGTACTCGAACAACCGGCGCATCGCCCAAGAGAAACGATACCGCAGGTCCTCCGGCGTCATGATTTCGACCACACAGTCGGCCTGGAAGCTCATGAACACCGGAGAGTCACCGGTCCAGAGGACCGAGGCCACTGGGTGCCGTGCCAAGTTGTGGAAGGTCGTCCCTTCGAAGATTTCGAGAAGGCCAAGCCGTCGCCAGTCGATGTGCTCGGGGTGTGCGTAGAACTCGCGGGCAGTCGAAATTCGGAGGGCTCGCGTCTCGTCGACTGCGTGCGGGGGAAGCTCGGCGATTCGCTCCACAGCCGATTCCACGAGCTGCAGGTAGTGGGTAAGGTGTTCGTCCTTCGGTGTGAAGCCGACACCTTTGTTGGCCAGATTGGGAGCCAGCCCATCTCCACCTGACGTGCCGACGACCGGAAGGTGGCCGGCATTGAACCGGATGTACTCGTCCTTCTCGATCGCGTCGTAGATGCGCCGCTTGTAGTCCAACTGCCACGTGGTGAAGTTGTCGGGAAGCTCCTTGACCTCAAACTCTCGAGTTTCCCCGTCGCGCTGCCAGCGCGCCACCCCATCGGAGACCACGACCTGCCGTGCAAGCTCGTCAAGCTCTATGCTCGTCATGCGTTCCGTTCCTTCAGGGAGGCCACGCAGAGCGGTCTCGCCGTGAATGAGAGCGGCCTGCCATCGGACCCTATCGCCCGAGGAAACGCCGCAGGTTGATGAGGTAATACCCGAGAAGGACGGCGACGATGGCGGAGCCGATCCCGAGAGCGAGCGCGACCGTCCCTCCGCCAAATCGGTAGAGTCGCACCTCCAAAACCGCGAGCATCGCGAAGAACGCGATCGCCGTGCCGATGAGGATGCGATGAAACCAGATCATAGGCCCCGCCCCCTACTGCTCCACTCGCTCGTCACTCTCGACCGGCTCACTGTGCCTCGATGCTCGATAGATGGCTCCACCCAGCACCGCTGCAATCGCGAACGGCATGACCAACATGAAGAGGATGCTCACGTTGAACCCTTGGGCCCACCGAGCGGTGGTCGAGAGACCCTCCTTGCAGGATGGGCAGACCGCCCAGAGGCGGTCCGTCAGTCCCACGAGGAGGACCAACCCAGAGAGGAGCATTTGCCGGCCGCGGATCATGGGAACTCCTGCATGATTGCCATCACGAAGATCACCGCCAGCGGCAGCGGCGCCACGGCGAAGATCAGCAAACGCTTGGGCTCGAAGCGGAGGTGCATGAAGTACAGCGCCACGAGAAGCGCCTTCCAGACCGCCAAGAACAAGAGCGCCAGGATCAGGATGTGACGTGGCAGGCTCGAGATGAAGGCCACCAGGACCTCCACAGCCGTGAGTACTGCCAGCCAGATCCAGATGGCAATATAGTTGGGGTGCTTGTGCTCGGTCGTCGGCATGCCTGCCTCAGATCAGGTAGACGATGGTGAACAGAATGATCCAGACCAAGTCCACGAAATGCCAATAGAGCCCAACGACTTCGACTCCTTGGTACTTTCCACCGGCATAGCCGCCGCGAAACGCCTTGATGGTCACCCAACTCATGCAGAGCACACCCATCGAGACGTGGAAGCCGTGGAAGCCGGTCATCGTGTAGAACGTCGATCCGAACAGACCCGACGATGGCAGGAAGTGGTCGTGGATCAGGTGGTAGTACTCGTACACCTGAACACCCACGAACATCGCACCCATGATGACCGTGGCGAGGAGCCAGATCTTGAGCCATTTCTGGTCGTCGTCCACGGCGGCGGCGTAGGCCTTCACCATCGACACGCTCGAGCAGATCAGGATGAACGTGTTCAGGGCCGTCAGGGGAATGTTCAGTGTCTCGGTCGGCACCGGCCACGTCTCGGCCGCCCCGAAGCGAAGAACGATGTAGGAGCCAATGAGCGCGGTGAAGAACATCACTTCGGAGGCGAGGAACGTCCACATTCCGAGCTTCTTGGTGTAGACTCCCGCTCCGGGCTCAGCTCCGGACATCACTGCCGCGTGCGCCATATGCTGTTCTCCTCGCTCAGTCGCCCGCGGCCGGGGCGGGTCGGGGTTGTGGATCTACGGCACGGCTCTGCGGCAGGTAGTCGTCGTCGACTAGCGGAGAACTGAACTCGTACGGACCGTGGTAGACGGTCGGGGTCTCCGCGAAGTTGCCGTGAGGGGCGGGCGACGAGACGGTCCACTCGAGGCCGTTGTCCTTCCACGGATTCTCCGACGCGGGCGCGCCCTTGAACAGGCTCCAGAAGAAGTTCACGACGAACGGGACTTGCGCTGCTACGAGGAAGAAGACACTGACGGTGATGAACCGGTTCATCGGCTGGAACGGCTGCAGGAACTCGTACTCTGTCGGATCGTAGATCCGACGCATGTGGCCGCCCATACCCAAGAAGTGCATCGGGAAAAACACGAGGTTGTAGAAGATGAAGGTCAGCACGAAGTGGACCTTCCCGAGCCGTTCGCTCATCATCCGGCCGAACATCTTGGGGTACCAGAAGTAGATCGCGGCGAAGATCGCGAAGAGACTCCCACCGAACAACACGTAGTGGAGATGAGCGACGATGAAGTAGGTGTCGTGGATGAAGATGTCGACGGGTGTCGTTGCCATGTAGATGCCCGAGAGCCCGCCAATCACGAACATTGCCACGAAACCGATCGCGTTGAGCATCGGCGTGTGGAAATGAATGCTCCCACGCCAGAGCGTCCCTAGCCAATTGAATGTCTTGATGGCACTCGGCACGGCGATCACGAGCGTCGAGATCATGAACGTGGTACCGAGCA
The DNA here is from genome assembly GCA_039591795.1 of Gemmatimonadota bacterium. Taxonomy (GTDB): domain Bacteria; phylum Gemmatimonadota; class Gemmatimonadetes; order Gemmatimonadales; family GWC2-71-9; genus JBDHCY01. Next base: position 7,902 of record JBDHCY010000076.1, read on the forward strand.
TCGGGTTCATGCCGCTCTGGAACATGTGGTGGCCCCACACGATCCAGCCCAGGAATGCGATCGCGATGATCGCGAACACCATCGAGTGATACCCGAAGACCGGCTTGCGCGACCCGTTCGAGATGATGTCGGAGACCATCCCCATCGCGGGGAGGATCAAGATGTAGACCTCGGGGTGGCCGAAGAACCAGAACACGTGCTGCCAGAGGAGCGGCTGCCCACCCTCGACGGGGTTGAAGAAATGCGTCCCCAAGGTCTGGTCGAACAGCAACATGATCGCAGCACCGGACAGCACGGGGATGGCGAGGAGGACAAGGATGGCCGTGATGAAGAGCGACCAGATCGACAGGGGCAGGCGGAACCAGGTCATGCCTGGCGCCCGCATGTTCACGACCGTGGTGATGTAATTCATCGACCCGAGAATCGATGACAGCCCGAGGATCGCGAGACTCAGGAGCCAGAAGATCTGCCCGAGCGAGACACCGGAGAGATCGGGTCGCGCCGAGAGGGGGGCGTAGGCAGTCCATCCGGCCCCGGCGTGCCCTCCCTCCACGAAGAAACCCGCCACCATGAGCAGCCCGGCTGGCACGGCAATCCAAAAGGAGGCCATGTTGAGCCTCGGGAATGCCATGTCGGGCGCGCCGATCTTCAGCGGAATCAAGAAGTTGGCAAAGACACCAACGAGCAACGGCATGATCGCGAAGAACACCATGAAGGTGCCGTGCATCGTGACGAGCGAGTTGTAGAACTCGGGGAGCAGAATGCCATCGGGCGCCATGGTCTCGGGGAGCATTCCTCCGCCCGGCATCGGCTGCCCCGGGTAGCCGAGTTGCCAGCGCATCATCAGCGCCAACAACCCACCCACGATCAGGAACAGGAGACTCATGAACAGGAACTGGATCCCGATGATCTTGTGATCCGTCGTGAAGATGTAACGCTGGATGAAGCTCCGCCCGTCGTGCCCGGCGGCAGTCGGCCGCTCCGCAACCGCAGCAGTCGTCATTGGCCAGCCTCCGGGCTACTCTGCGACCGGACCCACTCCTCGTAGTCCTCGGCGGTGTGGACTCGCACGCGCCCTTTCATGCTGTAGTGGCTGTTTCCGCACAGCTCAGCACACGCGAGCTCGAACTCGCCGGTCTTCGTCGCCTCGAACCACACGGGAATGGTCATTCCGGGAACCGCGTCCTGCTTGATCCGGAATGCAGGCACGAAAAACGAGTGGAGCACGTCCTCCGCCGTGAGATCGACGACCACCGGCCGGTTCACGGGGATCTCCAACGCATTGCGGCGAGTGAAGTCATCTTCCGTCCCCAACTGACCGTCGGGCCCGGGGTAGGTGACGTTCCATTCGAACTGCTTCGCCTCGATCGCGAGGTGGACTGCGTCGGCCGGGAAGTTGTCCCGCCCTTTGATCTCGCTCCAGAGACCGGCGCTCCAGACCCCGATCGCGACGACGGTGATCGCGGGCACCGCCGTCCAGATCACTTCGGCCGTCGTATTGCCATGGATGTAGGCGGCGCGCCGGCCCGGGCGAGCACGATAGCGCACGAGGAACAGCACGAGCGCCGCCTCTACCACCACGAACGCAATCCCCACGATCACCGTGATGACCCAGAACCCCAGGTCGATGTCGCTCGCGTAGGTGGAGGCGCTTTCCGGTAACCAACCCATTCGACGCCCCCTATTGGCTCGAGAAGGCGAACTCCGCCGTGGCGGCACCGCCCCCGCTCACGGTCACGGAGACAGTCTGGGTCCCGAACTTCTCGTGCCACGCTTCGAGCTCATACGTGCCATCGGGAAGGCCCGTGATCGAGAACGAGCCGTCTTCACCCGACGTCGCGAAATACGGATGCTCGAGCACGCCGACATACGCGTTCATCCAGCCATGGACGTTGCATTCGAGTGGGACCATGACCTCGGGCGCGCTGAACGACCGAGTCGTCGTCATGCCCGCCCGCGGCTGGCTGATGTTGAACCCACGCTGATTCGCTGGCACTGCCTTCACGTTGTGCTGCAACGGATCGCTGTTCCTGATCTCGAGATCCTGACCCACCATCACGCCCAGGACGCGCGGGCGGTAGAGGCAGCCGTCTTGATCGAGAACGGCTGGAGTCGATGGCGCCGTGAAGGCCGCCCCCTCCGGCAAACCACTCTTGACGTACACGAAGACGTCCGCGAGCATCCCGTCGGTCACGACGACCTGCGGATCGCGAGGAATGTCCGCATGCTTCTCGCGGCATTCTGCTTCCTCGGCCATGTCGATCGTCGGGTTTTCGGGCGCGGTGCCTGAGAACGACATGGCACCGGTGATCGAGCCGGTCCCCAGCGGGGCCGCTGCTGGCGCGGCACCTGCCTCTGCGCCGCCGGCCCCGCCCTGCTGCTCTCCCCCTCCACCGCAGGCAACGCCGGCGAGGGTCACGCACAATACGAACCGTCGCATCCTTCCTCCGAGTCTACAAGTGATCGGCCTGGCGCTCGGCGCGCTGAGCCCTTGAAATAACCACCAATCCTAGCCCCGCGGTCAGCAAGATCGCTACGGCCGGCGCCAAATACACACCTCGGGGCGTGGGCGCGTCGAGGTGGAGCGTGAACCAGGCGCTCACCGCGCCCCGGAATTCGTCCTCGCCATGCGAGCCGTCGGCGGCGAAAAAGGCGATGGACGTCCCTCGCCCAGCCGCGAATGTCGGTCGCTCAGCCCTATCGCCGGGAGCCAGCGTACGCGTGAGTTGCAGTCGCCACTGCCCGTCCGCGAAGACCGCTGCGTGGCTCGTGGCCGCGTCGCCATCGAGGGGCACGAACGTGCCAAGACCCCGGGCTGTGCCCTCTTCGAGTGCCTCGGGAGCGCTCGCCCACCGCCACTGATGTACCGGACGCCGCCGATCACCACCCAAGAAATAAGGCCGCTCCATTCCGCTCATGACATGGAGTGGGAACTGCACGGTCAGCCGGTCCGGCCCTTGGCTCGTCGAGAGTGGTCCATCGACGTCGGTCATCGTCGTCGCCATCCGTGCGATCCACTCGTCCCATGCAGGATCGGGACTTCGCGACGGTTCGTTCCACGTAACCCGGAGCGCGAGGCGATCGTCATCGTGGACTGCTTGCACCCAGAGCCCGCTGATGGATGGTGCGAACCACCGTGGCTTGATGATGATCTGGCCGACCATCGGCACGTAGTAGCGTTCGATCGACGCCCAGGTACTGTCGTCCGGCCCCGCCGGGAGCTCCCCGACGGTCAGCGTGGCACGTATCACCTCGCGGACGCTGGGCGACCGCTCGGGTGAGAGGCTTCGGACGTACTGCGCCAGCCGCCAGAGTTGCTCCTCGGTCACGACGTCGCCCTCGAGGGCGTCGGTGAACGATGGCATCGGGGTTCCATCGACCCCGGTCCGGAGCCGGGTGTAGATCTGCTCGACGGAACCACCACCGTTGAAGAGCCAGTTCTCGGAGAGATCGGCCGGCAAATTGGGAAAGTCCCAGTCGTCGGTCAGCGTCGGGGCTGAGGACCCGTCGCCGCGGCCAGCGTCACCGTGGCACTTGAAACACTCGAGCGTCTCGTAGACCTCCCGCCCTTCCGCGATCCCCTCGGCACTCGCCCGCGGAGGACTTCCGAGCTCCACCGGAGGAGGTGGCTCACCGGAGAAGAACCGCGACAGCGTCTTGAGATAGGCGATGACGTCGTCCCGATCGCGGGAGGAGAACCGACTCTTCCACCCCGGCATGGCGGTGCCGGGCATCCCTTCGTCAATCACCCGCGCCAAGTCGGCATCGGTTGGCACTTCGCCGTTTGGCGTGGACCGAAGCTGGTAGACTGCGCGAGTGAAGTCTCGGGGACGCGGGAGCATGAACGCTGCCGCTTCGCCATCGCCCGCGCCCGTCTCGCCGTGACAGCCAGCACACCATTGATCGTAGAGCGGTTGACCGCGCTCGGCGTCCTGTCCGGCAGCCGGGGGCGGGACGAGGACGAGTGCGGCGACGGCTGTCGCCGCGACGCAGCGAAGACCAGTGCGGAGCAGGGAGAAACCGTGAAGGACGGACAAGAGCCTGCCCCGGCCGATCCGAAGTGGAGGAATTCCTCGCCTGGCAGTCAATGCCCCTCCCCGGCGGTGCTCGCCTCCCAGGTGCGCGGCACCTGCCCCGACTGCTCGTACAGGAACAAGATCACGGCCCAAATCTCGTCGGCGGTGAGGAAGTCCTCCCACGCCGGCATCGCCGAGTTCCACGGCGTTCCTTCTCGCGGGAGGCCGGGGCCGCCCGTCGCGACGCGCCAGAACACGAAGCTCTCGGTGAGTTGAGCGATGGTATTCAGATCAAATGGGAGGGGCGCCGGGCTGAAACCGTGGCCAAAGTGGCCTCCTCCATCGAGCAGGTCGCCATGGCAAGGGAGACAGTTCTGGTAATAGACCCGCCGGCCAGTAGCGAGATGCTCCTCGAGCGACCCCTCGTGACGCAGGGGATTCTCGAGCCCAGTGAGCTGCAACGTCTCGCCGCGAAACGTGATCTGGCTTGGAGGAGCCGGGTGAATCGAGCGGAGTGCCGCAGGAGCGACGACCTTCGGGCGGGTCTGCTCGAACGTCGCATAGCCCACGCCGACTGGCACGAGCACGAGGAGCCCTGCGCGGAGCCATCGCTTGTCCCCGTCCACGAGTGTCGCGTGGATCGGTTCCTTGAACTGATGCCAGCGCTCCTCATTCTCACTCACGTAGACCAAGATCCCAACGAGGGCCGTGAGTACGAACTGGAGCACCACGCTCTGCGGCACAGGCGCGCTCGGAATCCCGATGAGAGGCGGGACGTACGCGATGCCGAATCGAAAGACGAGATAGGCCAAGACCAGCAGGCCGAGCGCCTGCCAGAACGGGTGACGGATCGCCGCGCGCAAGCGGTTCACCGTCTCTCCGCCAGGAACTGAACCAGGGCTTCGAGCTGTCCGGCTGACAGCTGCTGGCCGAAAATCGGTGGCATGGTGCCCGCGAACGCCTCATAGCCTGCAGCCACCTCGGCTGCCGGATCGACGATGCCCCGGCGGATTCTCGCGGCGTCGATCCGGCCGCCCATCCCATCGAACGCCGGTCCGATCGGGCCGCCCTGCCCATCGAGCAGGTGGCACGCAATACACCCCTGTTCTTGAATCAGGGCCCGCGGATCCATCGTCGCGCTGAAGGCGGCTCCTCCCGCCGGCGCCGCAGTCGTCGGCGCTGCACCGGCTCCGCCGGCGGCCGGGAGGTCGGCAGCCGTCACGGTGATCTCGCCACCGTACGACTGCAGAAAGGCCATGACCGCCCACACTTGGTCCTCTGGCAGCTGGCGACGCATGTCGGGCATGATGTTGTCGAACCCGTCGACGATGTACGCGCCGGGATCGGTCAGCGATTCCCAGAGATAGGCCTTGCAGTCCGCCCCGGCCTGGCGGCTGCCACAGCGGGCTCCGATCGCTCCCTCACCTGCGTGATCCGTGAGGAGATTCGGCGCCCTCGAGCCCAGGCCATGGCACGCCGTGCACCCGCCGGCGCCGTTGTACACCTGCTCTCCCGCCGCGGCGAGCGCTTCGGGCGACGCGTCCGAGCTGAGGTCCAGCACCTCCGGTACCTCGGACTCGAGCTGAGGGATGATGCGCGCCACCATCGTGTAGAACCCGATGACGATGACGGTGAGGGCAAGCACCTTGAGATTCGTTCGCCACATACCGCGCTAGTCTCCCGCTACGGGCGCCGGATCGGTGGCCGCCGGCTTCTTGAAGGTGCGTTCCGCCAAACCGCCGAGCCAGAAGATAAACGCGACGAGCGCCAGGAAGATCAAGACGCAGGCGCTGATCATGTTCGCTGCGTAGCCCAGTGCGGGCGTTGCCGCGTCGACGCTCGTGTCGCGCATGACTTCCCAGACATGCCAGTGCTGCCGAATCCCGCTGCGCGCGAACCCCATGAGGCCCATGAGCCACGTGAAGGTGATGGCCAGCACGAACAGCGCGTACTGCGACCGCTCGGGCATCTGGCCCCAACGGATCGCGCCTCGCGATTCGGCGCGCCGACTGAGCAAGAGATCGATGACCGTGACGCTGACGATGCAGGACAGGACGGCCAGCACCTGATAGACACTGAACCCGATTCGCACGATCGCTTCGACGTAGTAGCCGTAGACCCCGAAGAAGAGCACGACCGCCGTCGCCAATCCGAACATGACCCCTTGCACGAGTGTGCCGGCCCTCGCCCACGGCACGACCGGACGCTTGTTGGCCCGGCGGTACATGAGGAACGAGAGGAATGTGGTGAGGATCATAAGGTTGACGGCGGTATTCTTCGCGCTCATGAGTCCGACAATTCCTCGCGCGTCGCGATGATCGTGTGCGGCGTCGCCCACACGATCCAACAGACCACCAAGAGCAGGAGCATCCACTTGGTGTAGGGCATGAACCGCTCCGCCCCTGGGATGCGCCCCATCCCGATCCAGAGGTAGTAGTTCGCCGCGAGAAAGAGGACGCCGATGAGCACGGCCTGGACGATCCACAGCCAGCTCATGAATCCGCCCATCATCGTGATGCCCATCTGCTGGTTGTACTCGTAGATCTCGCGACCCAGCCAATAGCCGGCGAACGGGAGGACGATGAACGTCGCGATGGCAATGAAATTCCCGACGTACCCCATCCAATCGTAGTGCGCGCGTTCCTCGTCGGTCTTCGCAGCCAGAAAGCGATAGCCCGCATATGCCGCCGCAATCGTCCCGCCGAACACGGCGTTCCCAATCAATCGATGGATGTTGATCGGCATCCAGGTCGCGTTGGCCAGCGCGTTCCACAGACCGACCTCGGCGGGAAGCGTCTCCGCCGTCATGCCGCTGGGGGGCGACATCATGTAGGTCAGCCACCCGTTCGCGATGAACATGACGATGGTGCCCCACACGTTGAGGAGAACCCCGAGCCCCCAGTGGCGCCACTTCGCCGAGCCGGCCTTCCAGCGATCCCATCCGTAGTAATAGAGGTAGAGCGTGAAGGACTCTACGAAGAACAGACCTGCGTAGATCCACATCGACAACCCGAAGATCTGAGCCATGTGTCCCCAGAACTTCGGATAGAGGGTGGTGAGCAGAAACAGCAGCAACCCACCCCACAGTGCCGTGGCCGAGTACGCGAAGACCAGAAGCCGTGTGAATTCCTTCGACAGACGGTCGTAGCGCTCGTCTTTGCCGACGATCCCTATCAACTCGGTGATCACGGCAAACATCGGCACACCGAGTACGAACGCGGCGAACATGAGGTGCACCTCGGCCGCGATCCACACTGCAGCGCGAGCGCCGATCCCCGGGAACTGCCCGTACGCGCCCGACGTATCGGCGGCAGCCTGTACGAGGAAGACGAGGTCAGGCATCGTCGAGGAAGAACGGCTTTCGTTTCGAGAAATCCACAGGGAGGGCCCGCCGAACCTCAGCCATCAGCTCGACCGTGACCTCGTCGCGTCCCTGACGGCGAGCGTAGTCTTCGAGTCGTTGCACGACGACTCCACGCACGAAGGATGGAATCCGTCGGAGCCTCGCCTCGGCATCCGGAGCCCAGCGGAGTTGGTGAGCTACCGGTGCTCCGTACGTCACCGTCCGCTGCGGCTCGACCAACGGTGCCTCGCCGCTCGGCTCGTAGGCGCATGAGGGATCGGCGGCGAGGAGGTCGCCGCTCGTGGCGAACGCCCGAGCCCGGCATCCGCCGCACAGTTGGCGGAATTCACAGCGTCCACACTTCCCGCCCAGCTCGCCCTCGCGCAGCGTACGGAACACCGGCGCGTCACGCCACACGTCGGCGAAACGATCGCGGCGCAGGTCACCCGCCGTTTCCGGGAGGTATGGACACGGAGTGAGCTTGCCGTCCGGTGTGATTCGGCAGTACTGCACGCCGCACGGACATCGCGTCTGGTAGCCGAGCACCGGCGAGTCCGGTGCCATGTGGTAGACGTGGCGCATGAAATGCGGCGCGCACTTCGCGCGGACCATCATGCGGCCCAGGTACCGGCCGTGGAGCTCCACCAGCTCGGCCAAGGCTCCCTCACAAGCCTCGGGAGTGAGGTCGCTGAGCCGGGCCCCGCGGCCCGTCGGGACGAGGAAGTAGGCGTTGAAGCACACTGCTCCCTGAGCCGCCGACCACGCGGCCAGTTTGGACAGCTCCGACCGGTTGCCCTTGGTGACCGTTGCTTGAATGACGAAATCGAGACGGTGGTTGCGCAACTGCTCGAGCCCGGTGACGACGTCCTCGAGCGCCCCTGGGCCGTGACGGAATCGGTCGTGATAGCTGGCCTCGAGCGAATCGACACTCACGGCAACGCCGCTGACCCCAGCGGCCTTGAGCTCGCGCACCCGCTCGTCGGTGAGCAGCGTCCCGTTGGTGCCGACCACGACCGTGGCGCCCCGCTCCGTGGCGAAGGACGCGATCGTCGCGAGGTCGTCCCGCAACAGTGGCTCTCCGCCTGACAAGATGAACATGGGTGAGGGATTGACGTCGAGAATCTGCTGCGCAATCCCAAGGACTTCGTTCGTGTCGAGCTCGTCCTCGGCAGACTCGCCGGGACCCGCCGCGATGTAGCAGTGCGCACACTCGAGGTTGCAGCGGCGCGTGAGGTTCCACGCGACCACGTGCGGCACGTAGGGCCCGGTCGTCTCGTGGGTACGCCGGGCCTCTCCGAGAAAGGCGAGCTCGGTCGCCCCCACCTAGTCGTCGCCTGCCTGCTCTCGGAGCGTTCGCTCCACCGCTGCCTTCGCCTCCTCGGGAGTGAGTGTCTTGAAGTCCACCGGGCAGTCGGCCATCTGTGCCTCGATGTCACGGACAGGGCAGCGAGTGACCCCGGCTGCCTTCGCCTCCTCGATGAACTGTCGCATCTCGGGCGAGAGTGCATCTCCCCCTTCTGCTTCGGCCCGGATCTGCTTCGCCCGGAGCTCGTTGAACATGACCATCATCGTCTCGGCGTCGAACTCGTCCGCTTCGATCATCGCCTGCTTGTTCTCATCCATCACGCGCGACGTGATGCGCCAGACCTCGTGGCCGCGGGCGAAGCGCTCGACGGTGTTCCGTGCCAGCGGCCGGGCGATCAACGGCACGGCGCCGAGCCGGCTCCACGCCTCCTCCGTCCACACGATCGGATCGGTCTCGACGCGCGCACGCTGGCTCACCCGCCCCGTCACGGGACACCGCACCTCAACGGTCGCCTCGTCGGGCTCGGGATCGGCATCTCGCCCTTCGACCTTCGTCTTCTTCATTTGCTCCTGCGCTTTGACCTCCGCGAGCGCGAGCTCCTCTGCCGAACCAATGCCCATGATGAGCTGCATATGGGTGGGGAGCAGTTTGGCAATCGCCGCATCGAGGCGCTGGCTCGTGACGATGTCTCCGCCCTGTTCGAGCACGAACTCCTCCACGGCCTTCCTGGCGATACCCTGCGCAAACGGCGGCACGCGGAGTATCCGGACCTCGGCGTCGGGCGCCCAGGGCAGCGACGCGACGCCGTCCTCCTCGATCCACGGGATATCCTCCGGCCGGATGCCGACCGTACCCATCAGCAACACGTTGCACGGGGCGAGGCGTACCAGGTTGTCCGCCTGCGACCCGATTTCGGTGCCCTCGATGCGGTGGGCACCGTGGCGTGCGCAGATGAGGAGCGAGGGCTGAATCTCTTCCGCCCACTGCATGATCACTTGGAACGGCTTGCCAATGAGGATCTGGGTGGTGAGGGGAACCTCGGGGAACTCCTGAGCCATGACCTCGGCACGCTTGATGTTGGCCTGGCACAGCTTCAGGAGGCCCTTATCGATGATGTTGTTGTGTAGCTCCTCCTGCTCCTCGAACTTGAAGACCTTCGACGCCTGTACCGACAAGACGTCCTTGATGTTGTGAAACACGACGTGGTGGTATTCCACGTCGAACGCGCTGCACACGTAGACCGACCCTCCGAAGGCTTGAGCCAGCTCAAGAGCCTCCCGCATGGCTTTGTAGCTGTACGACGACCCATCGATGCAGACCAGGAGCCGCCCGCCGGCCAGGGGTGTCTCGTCTTTCACGACGAGCATGTCCTTCTCGATGCCGCGCAGTGCCCGCGCGACGACTCCGCCCAGTTGGCTCAGCGGCTGGCGACCGAGCCCGTGGCCTCCCATCGCGACTAAGTCGTACAGCCGGCCCGAGGAACCGACGATCTTCGCCCCCTCGTCCTCGTCCTCGGCTACGATGCGTCCGTCCTCACCCAGTTGCACGTCACTCCGCACCCGTTCGGAGCCGTCGTAACTTGCAGCGCGGTTGGGGTCGAAGCCGATGAGTCCCGGCAATCGCCCCTCTCCCCGGTTCACTTCACGGACGATTTCTTCGTAGTTGATGCCTTCGAGCAGCTGACGCGTGATGGGAACACCGGCCGCCTCGCACCGCTTGCCGACCTGATCGAGGAAGCTGTCGGCAATGAGCTGCAGACCTTTCTCGATCAGCTTGTCGTGCACCTTACGCTGACGCTTGATCTCCTCGGGCGTCTGAAACTGAGCTGGGAGACCAGTCTCGAGCTGGCGGAAGCGAACATCATGCAGGCGGGCGGCGTAGACGTGGTTGCCGGTAATCTGCCCCCCGAACTCGGCGCATAATTCGAGCGCACGCTCGACGGCCCAGTCGGAGTGCATGGAGTTGTCGACGGGCACGAAAATCTCCCGATACACGCTCAGCCCCCCCTTGGCTACGGATCGGTATGTGGAGTACTGCTGTGTCGTGGAGCACGCGACTGCGCGCATCGAGCCCGCCGGCGCGCCGAGGCGAGTATGCGTCTCCCTCGAGAACCTGTCAAGGCACGAGTTGACGCCCCCCCGCGTCCCACACGGTGATCGCGTCTACCGGACATTCGTCGCACGCGGTGAGGAGCCGCCCCCGCTCGACCGCTGCCGGATTCTTGAAGCCGACTATGTTGTCCTCGTCGAGAACGAAGGCCTCCGGGGCCGATTCGACACAGTCGCCGAACCCGACGCACAACGTTCGGTCGATCCGAACGTGGAGCTCCCCTACCACACGCTCGGCGAATTCCGACACCCCTACATCCCTTCGAGCCCGAGCTCGGTTCGGGCTCGATCCATGACCGCGGTCGTCACGACCTCGATGCCGCGCTCCCGGGCGTAGTCGGCATAGATCCGCTTCACCATGCCACGCACGAAACCGGGAACTCGATGCAGGCGCTCAAGCGCCGCCTCGTCCCACGTCGGGCTCGACGTGCCGGGTGGCGCGGCTTCGAGAAACTCGCCGGCGAGCGGCATAGGTTCGCTGGCCTCGATCGAGGAGCCCCCGATCTTCACCCCGAGCGACGACACGAGCTGCGTCTCGTACGGGTTGGCGAGCATGGCCACCGCTCGTTTGCAGGAAGGGCAGCGGAAGGCGACCGCCAGGGTTCCGTCGCCGGGAAGCCCCCGCTCCTCGAACGCCATCTGCCGATCGCACTCCACGCAGAGGAACTTCATGGCAGGCCCAGCGGCCGGGCGACGGCCGCCGCGAGCTCGTCGAGGGCGGGCTGCTGAGGAGCCATCGGGAGGCGTGCCAGCAGCCCGAGATCGAACGCTTCCGCAATCTGCTGGCCCGCGTCGCCCGGAAAGAGTTCAGCGCCGTGGCCGCACGCCGGGCAGCTATGGCCCACCATGTTTTCAATCACGCCGAGGAGCCGCATGCCGCGCTCCCGTGCAAGAGTGAGGGCCCGCTGGACGGCATCGAACGATTCGGCGCTCGGGATGGTGACAGCGAGCACCTCGATCTCGGCCACCAGGTCGTGGACGTCGGCCAGGCGCCCAGCCCCAGGAGGCAGGTCGATGAGGAGCAGGTCGAGCTCACCCCACGCCACATCGGCCAGCATCTCCCTCAGGAGACCCGCTTCCAGACTGCCGCGCCACACGAACTCGTCGCCCTGCGGCGCACGCCACCGCACCGGCTCTCCGGGGGCGGCCAGGAACTCGGCTGAGAAGACGCGCACCCCGTCGGGCGTGATCGCTGGAGCGACGGCTTGGTCGACGATCACCAACGGCGGCCGGTCGAGGTTCGAGAGTCTCGCGACCGTCGGGCCGCCGAGATCGGCGTCGAGGAGCCCCACCCGCGCACCCCGGCTCTGCAACCCGAACGCCAGCGCGGTCGCGACATAACTCTTGCCGACCCCTCCCTTCCCACTGGCAACGGCGACGACGTGACGGACGCGCGCCAGCCGCTGGGCGACCCGCCCGCGGAGTACGGCGACCTGGCTCGCCACCTCGCTCCGATCAGGATCGGAAAGATCGTAGTAGGTCCGCATCGTCGTCCGCTCCTAGACGTCCCAGGCGGCCCGGGCGAGCATCCAGAGGTTCACCACGACCACCACGAGCGCGGTGAGGTAGAACCCTTGGCCCAGTCGAGCGCCCTCCACCGGGAAGAACGCTCCGCCGATGAGGTACGGCACGCGGACGGCGGCCACGGCCCAGACCACCCGAGCGAACCATACGTTCTGCCACCGCCACAACCCCCAAACCACGACGGCGACGATGCCAGCCCCGAGGAGCAAGTAGAGCCAGCCCGGTCCGCGGCCATCCGGGAGTGCACCCCGGCGCCACATGATGAACGCGGCGCCCTCGTAGAGAACGCCCACGTGCAGGTAGACGATCGCGGCCTGGCGAAACTTCGCGGGACGGTCCATCATTGTGATCGCAGTCTCGGAATTTGTTGGTGGGGCGAGGGCCTCGCAAGGCGACAGCGGGCCGCCCATCGACTCCACTGGTCGCGACAAATCTCACCGGCATGGAGGCAGCGATGCTCAGGCCGCGGCGTATCCTCTTTGAAGGTTTCGTGGCTGGCCTCATCGGCGCCGGCGCGGTTGCGGCGTGGTTTCTGATCGTCGATCTCGTCAGTGGCCGCGCGTTCTTCACGCCAGCGATGTTGGGGCAGGCCATCTTCGAGGGGCTGCGCGATCCGGCGCTCGTCTCGATCAACTACTCGTCGGTGATCATGTACACCGCGCTCCACGTGGTGGCCTTCCTCGCCGTCGCGATGGTCGCCGCAGCACTCGTCGCCGAGGCGGAGGAGATCCCGCACCTCATGTGGCTGCTCGTCGTCCTCTTCGTGGTGTTCGAGTTCGGCTTCTACGTCATGGTGGCGCTGCTGCTGACGCCGATCCTCCAGGCCCTCGCCTGGGTGAACGTCGCGATCGGGAACTTCATCGCCGCCGTGGGCATGGGGTATTTTCTCTGGCGCGCACATCCTCGCCTTCAAGCAGAGCTCCGCGCCCATCCCCTCGGCTCCACTGGCGATCATGAGATCAACTGAGCCGAGGCGCTGAGCTCGGCCAAGGATGCCCCAGCGCCGTGTGCAAAAGCGGCTTCGCGGCAGACCTGGGCTCCAGTGTCTGTCATTCTGGCACCATTTGAGGGCATAACGCTTGCACCCCGCGACCCAGTGGTAACCACGCGCATCACAACTAGGTACGGAGCGGCAGACCATGGCTGAGAAGGTGATTGGAATCGACTTGGGCACGACCAACTCGGTCGTCGCGGTGATGGAGGGCGGCGACCCGGTGGTCATTCCGAACGCGGAGGGTGGGCGGACCACGCCGTCGGTGGTCGCGTTCACCAAGGACAACGAGCGCCTCGTCGGGCAGGTGGCGAAGCGACAATCAGTGACCAATCCCCAGAACACGATCTTTTCCATCAAGCGGTTCATGGGCCGGCGGATGGATGAGATCGTCGAGGAGACGAAGCGGGTGCCGTACAGGATTCTCGCCGGCCAGAACGACTTGGCGTCGGTGGAGATCCAGGGGAAGCGCTATACGCCGCCGGAGATCTCGGCGATGATCCTGCAGAAGATGCGGCAGACGGCCGAAGACTACCTGGGCCACCAGGTTACGAAAGCCGTCGTGACCGTCCCGGCGTATTTCAACGACGCGCAGCGACAGGCCACCAAGGACGCTGGCAAGATCGCCGGCCTCGACGTGCTCCGCATCATCAACGAGCCGACCGCCGCCTCCCTCGCCTATGGACTGGAGAAGAAGAAGGAAGAGAAGATTGCGGTCTTCGATCTCGGCGGTGGTACGTACGACATTTCCGTTCTGGAGCTCGCCGAAGGGGTCTTCGAAGTCAAATCGACGAACGGCGACACTCACCTCGGGGGAGACGACTTCGACCAGCGCGTCATCGAGTGGCTCGTGGCCGAGTTCAAGCGCGACCAGGGCATCGATCTCGCGAAAGACCCGATGGCCCTCCAGCGGCTCAAGGAAGCGGCCGAGAAGGCCAAGATGGAGCTCTCCACAACCCAGCAGACCGAGATCAACCTGCCGTTCATCACGGCGGACCAATCCGGGCCGAAGCACCTCAACTACACGCTCACCCGTGCGAAGCTCGAGCAGCTCGTCGACGACCTCGCGCAGCGAACGCTGGCGCCGATGCAGCAAGCGCTCAAGGACGCGGGCCTCGAGCCTGGGCAAGTGGACGAGATCATTCTGGTGGGCGGTCAGACGCGGATGCCCAAGATCCAGGAAATCGTGAAGGGCTTCTTCGGCAAGGAACCGCACAAGGGCGTGAATCCCGACGAGGTGGTCGGGATCGGCGCCGCGATTCAGGGTGGCGTCCTCGCTGGTGAGGTCAAGGACGTGCTCCTGCTCGACGTGACGCCGCTGTCGCTCGGCATCGAGACGCTTGGCGGCGTGACGACCGTGCTCATTCAGCGCAACACGACGATTCCGACGAAGAAATCGGAGATCTTCTCCACCGCTGAAGACAACCAGACCACCGTGGAGATTCACGTGCTCCAAGGAGAGCGCGAGTTGGCCTTGGACAACCGCACGATCGGCAAGTTTCAATTGACCGGAATCCCACCGGCGCCGCGCGGCATGCCGCAGGTCGAAGTGACCTTCGACATCGACGCCAACGGGATTCTGCACGTCTCGGCGAAGGATCGAGCCACCAGCAAGGAGCAGAAGATCCGGATCGAAGCGTCGAGCGGGCTCTCCGATAGCGAGATCGATCGGATGGTCAAGGATGCCGAGGCCCACACGAGCGAAGACAAGCAGCGGCGTGAGGTCATCGAGCGTCGCAACCGGCTCGACGGCCTCGTCTACCAGGTGGAGAAGGACTCCAAGGAGTGGAAGGACCGGCTCGAAACGGCGCCGCGTGAGCGCCTCGATGCAGCAGTGGAGGAAGGAAAACAGGCGCTGCGGGCGGGCGACGCAGACCGGATCGAGCGGGCGCTCGACGAGCTGAGCCAGGCATTCTCAGCCGCCGGAGCCTCGATCTATCAGGCCGGGCAGCAGGAGCAGGAACCGACGGGAACGGAGGGCGAGCCCGAAGGTACCAAGGAAAAGGAAAAGGATGAGGAAGTCGTTGAAGCTGACTACGAAATCGTGGACGAGGAAAAGAAGTAGACCATGCCCCTACGCACCAAAGCTTGGCTCCAGGTGGGCGCGCTCGGCGCCCTGATCGTGATGCTCTCAGCGGCCTTTATCGGCGCGCTGGACCTTCCGCGACTCACGCATGCCCAGGAGGCCGAACCCACGCCGGCGCAGGTAACCCGGCCAGCCGTCCCGGCATTCGTCGCAACACCGCCGGTGGCGCCGGCGTCCGATTTGTCCGAGGCCTTCGTGCAGGTATCGGACGTCGTTCGGCCCGCGGTCGTCTACGTGGAATCTGAACGACGCGGCCACCCGCAAGCGCAACCGCAAGTGCCGCCGGGGTTTGAGGAGTTCTTCCGGCAGCCGAACCAGCCGCGGGTACGCCGTGGCGAAGGTTCGGGGTTCGTGATCTCCGCCGACGGCTACATCATCACCAACAATCACGTCGTTCAGGACGCCACCAAGGTCACCGTGCGGCTGTTCGATCTGCGTGAGTTCGAGGCCGAGATCGTCGGAACCGATCCGCTGACCGACGTGGCGGTCCTCAAGATCGACGCCTCCAACCTGCCCATCATCGAGTTCGGTGATTCCGACGCGACTCGCATCGGTGAGTGGGTTCTCGCCGTGGGCAACCCGCTGGGGGAGGAGTTCGCGTTCACGGTCACCGCGGGGATCATCAGCGCCAAACGGCGGACGCTCCGCGGTCTCCCTGCCGATGCCCAACAAGTCGGCTACCGCATTCAGGACTTCATCCAGACCGATGCGGCCATCAATCCCGGGAACTCGGGCGGCCCGCTGGTCAACCTCCGCGGCCAGGCGATCGGCATCAACTCGGCGATCGCGAGCGGCACCGGTTATTACCAGGGCTACGGCTTCGCCATTCCGATGAACCTGGCTCGCACCGTCATCGAGCAGCTCATCAGCGACGGGCGTGTCGAGCGTGCCGTCATCGGCGTTCAAGTAAGGGAGATCACCGCCGACGCGGCCGAGTACGTCGGCCTCGAGCAAATCACGGGCGTCATCGTGGAGGATTTCTCGTCCGACGACTCGCCCGCTAAGCGCGCGGGGCTCCGGCGGGGCGACGTCATCGTCGAAGTCGACGGGAAGTCGATCGGCTACGTTGCCCAGCTCCAGCAGGTCGTGGGGTTCAAGAACAGGTCGTGGGGTTCAAGAAGCCCGGGGAGACGGCCCGAGTGACCGTGCAGCGCAGAGGCGGCGAGCGCCACAGCTTCAACGTTCGGCTGATCCAAGCGCCCGCCGAGGCCATGCAGGTCGCGTCGGGTGAAACAGAGCCCGATCCGGCTGCGGAGCCCGCAGGGAGCCTCGTGGATCGCCTGGGAGTCCAGGTGCGCCCGCTGTCGCAGCAGCAGCGGCGCGATCCCCGGCTCCGAGCGATCGACGGCAGGGGCTTGGTCGTGGTGGACGTCGAGCCCGAGGGCCCGGCCGAGAGACTCCTCGCGCCAGCACAGACGCCGGGCGGCCCCGACATCATCGTCTCGGTTG
>JBDHCY010000077.1:0-13713 GCA_039591795.1 Gemmatimonadota bacterium
GTGGTAGCGACGGAGCGTCGCTTGCCCTCCCTCGCTCGGCTCGGGGCGCTCATACCGGCCCGATTCCTGGTCGAACCAGCGCGCGGTAAGCGCTTCGCTGTAGACCCCGAAGATCTCGTCGGCATCGGGCCGGCTTCGCAGCACCTCCTGCAGCACACGCACGTATCCGATCGTCGCGAGACCCACTACCTCGATGAGGCCGTCGTACGCTTCACGCAGATCATCGGTCACGAAGGTCAGCGTGTCGTTTCGGTAGTTGACGCCGGGAATCCCGTCGAGGAACCGGAGACTGGCTGGTGGGACGGCATGAAGGGACGCGTAGATCGGCGCTGACACCTTCATGACCTTCGCGGCCGCGAGGCTCTCGACCGCACGTTGCGCGCTCGCCCGGAGGTCGGCGCGTGCCTCGTCCATGGGGCGTGGGATGGCACTGTCTGCCGCGATGGCCTCCTTCACCGTCACGTACTGGATCCAGGGCATCGTTTGTAGGTCGTTGGCCAGCCGATCGTCGCCGGAGGCGAAGATCACCGGAACGCCCACGCGTCCCCAGGACAGGGCGACGAGCTCGGTCTCCGTGATCGATTGCCCGTTGATGAGCAGATCGATGCCGAGTGTGAACGTGTGGGAGGCAAATCCACGACTCCCGGTCTTGGCGTGCATGCCGACAACGGCCACGGCGTCGATCTCCTCCGACTCCGGGAGGTCGAAGTACGTGTCGAACGGCTCATCGCGGATGATCTGAGTTGCGCGCGGGTCGAGCAGATCACTCCGGACGTCGGGTTCGGGGTTCCCGCTCCCGTGCCCGTCGGCGATCAGGACGTCGGTCGCCCCACCCGCGAACAGGCCGTCGACCACCGCGTTGAGGTCGGCCGCGAGCCATTCCTGCGCCGTCGGGTAGAGCTCCGTCCCGAAGTCGAACGAGCTCGGGTCGCTCTGTCCGGCGAGCCCCTCCATGTCGTGGATGACGAGCACGCGGAGACCCTCATCTGTCCGCGGTGCGTAGTCTTCCACCGTCCACGCCACCGCTGGCATGGTCTCAAGGCGGTCACGCTGCTGACACGCAACGACGGCGACCAGGACCAGGGCGCCCAGAACAGGTCTCCGGTTCATCGATCGAGACTCCTTCGCAGAGTTCTGCGGGGACCACGCTGCCCCATACTATCGTCCCGCTGCCGGAAGCACGTAGCGATTCATGATCTGCAACAGCGCACCGTAGTCCCGGTTCTTGAAGCCGCCCGCAGTGAAGACCACCACCATCTCGGGCTCAGGAAGCACGAAGATGAACTGACCGCCGAACCCAGCTGCGAAATACGTGTCCGTGTCTCCCGTTGAGAACGTCCCGAGCCACCAGAGGTACCCGTAGGCGGGGTCGAGGCTCGGGATCGGGCTCGTGGAGGCAACCATGCCTATGGCCTTCCGTACGGACCGCGAGACCCACTCCTCTGATACGACTCGAGTCCCGTTCCACACGCCACCGTCGAGGTACATCTGCCCGATCTTCGCCATGTCTCTGGGACGGAGATACAGCGTGGAAGAGGCCACCGTCATCTCGGGCGCGTTGGGAAACGCGTACCACTCATACGAGTCGATGCCCAGCGGGGTGAACAGATGCCGCCCCGCGAAGTCCGCCAACGTCATGCCGCTCTTCCTCCTGACAATCTCACCCAGGAGGTTCGCGGTGCCGCTGTTGTACATGAACTGCGTACCGGGGGCTGCGATCGTCGCCCGGTCGAGTGCGCTCTCGATGGGGTCGTCACTGAAGACCATCGACCTCAAGTCGTTTCGCGGATCGTCGTATGGGTGCGCCTCGCTCCACGGCAGCCCTGATGCCATGGCGAGCATGTGCGCAAGCGTGATCTGGCTCTTGGTCGCATCGCTGAGATGAGCGTAGTCGGGGAAGTAGGAGAACATGATCTCCTGCGTTCCCGGGATCAGGCCCTCGTCGATGGCAATTCCAACCAGGATGGACGTGACACTCTTGGAGACGGAAGCCACACTGTGCAAGGTGTCTTGCTCGAAGTGCCGGGTTGCATAGGCCACCCCCTTGCTCAGGTCGCTCAGCTCGAGGTCCTCGCCGGGGAAATACTCCTCGAACACGAGCTTCCCATTCTTGATCACGACCATGCCATGCACCCAGTGATCGGGATACCCTGCGAGGTCATTCATCAAGTTCACCATCCGCCCAGCGTCCATCCCCACGTCCTCCAGCGACGCGGTCTGCCAACCGTCACGTGTCTCCTTGGGGATTTGATGGGTGTACCCGGCTGCTTGTGCTCGAAGCCCTGCGGACCAGCAGAGAAGGGCGCAGACGAGCAGCGCGACCGAGCTTGCAGGTCCGTGGGACCGCCTCATCCCCTCGCTCACGTCAGGACCTTCGGGAGATCGGGATTCAGGTGCATGAGGACGTCGTACACCGACGTGCCCACTCGATCGGCGAGCGCGTTCGGCCTGATCGCAGGCGCGTCGGGCCCAACCACGATCGCCACGTCACCTACCATCACGGACGGTTCCTCCCCGACTTCCACGATGCAGTGGCTCGCGCTGACGGCGCCGATGACCGGGTACAGTCGTTCGCCGATCAAGACCTGCGCGCCATCGACGGCGCGTCGCGTAAAGCCGTCGGAATGTCCCACGGGAAGCGTCGCGATCCACGTCGGCCTGTCGGCCACGTAGTCACGGCCGTAGCTCACGCTGTCTCCGGGTCGAAGCTGGGCAACGCGCACGACCCGCGCTTTGAGTCGAAACGCGGTACGCAACTCTGCCTTGGCCATCTCGTCGTCCGGCCGGCTCGGATAGGCACCATAGATGGCGATGCCGGGCCGAACGAGATCGAGGTGTGCTTCCGGTAGATGGTACACGCCGTTGGACGACGCGGCGTGCAGGGCGCCTAGGTCGATCCCGTCGCCCTCGATACGACCGGCGAGCGTGGTGAAGCGCTCGAGTTGGACACGGTCGAACTCTGCCTCTTCCGTGAAGGCCATGAAGGTTCCTCGAATGTCCAGCGTGGTGCTTCCAGCGACCTCGTTCAGCCACGCTCGAGCGCGGTGGTACGGCATCCCCATGCGACCCATGCCAGTGTCGAGATAGACGTGGCCCGGTACCGGCCCATCGTTCGCCCGAGCGAGGGGCTCGACTCTAGCCAGGACATCGTCGGTGTAGAAGGAGAGGGCGATTCGCTTGTCGATGAGGTCTCTGCCAGCTGATTCCGAAAACATGCCCATCAGCAGGATCGGCTTTCGAATGCCGGCATCGCGCAGTGCAATGGCGGCGTCTTCTTTCACCACGGCGAAGCCCGCGATCTCCGCGTACGTCTCCAACACCGGACAGACCGTCGTCAGGCCGAGACCGTACGCGTTGTTCTTCACGACGGCGAGGATCGGCCGTCCGTTGGTGAGCCGGGTGACCTGCTCGACGTTGTGTCTCAATGCCGACGCATCCACCTCGATCCAGGGATCGAACCGATCGCCGGTCTGTTGGCGAGAAAGAGTCGGGAGGGCCATCGGCTCGAGCGGGGGCGCGACCCCGAATGCCGCGGCAGCTGCGACGAAATTCCGTCGGCTCATCGTCATGGGAGCCCTTCCCTGAGAGAACAGGAGCCAGCTCACGCGAAGATATCGCTTGGGCGGGTCGCCGAAACCCTCCGTGCTCGGGAACTCCTACCGCTAAGCGGCTACCCCACCTGCTCCAACGCTTCTCGGGCCGCTCGGCGACCTTCCGTCACCGCCCCGATCCAGTGCTGGTGCCCGTTCAGCTCGGAATGACCGAACCGCACGCGACCGTGCCCCCCACGGATCACGTTGCTCGGCGCCGGCTGCTCGGCGGTGCCAAAATGGAATCCGGGCGTGGCGACGATGTAGGCGTGCCCCCATCGATTCAGAATGATCCCCGCGATGTCCTCGCGCGGGTCGAACCCGGCCGTGCCAAAGAGTCGCACGAGCTGCTCACGGACGCGCCGCTCGTAGTCCGCATACGGCGTCACGACGAGCTCGGTCCGCGAACGTATCCCCTGTTCCTGAGCGGAGAGGCCGGGGTAGACGAACGGGACGTACATCGTGAAGACGATCGGTTGATCGGGATCGAGCGGTGGGTCGTAGTCGCCGAAGACCATGGGCCGCCGGATGTTTCCCGAGAAGCCGAAGCCCGAGAACCAGCGGCAGGCAGTGAGACCCAGCTCGTAGAGTGGTCGCCAGTTCGTGAGCGCCACGTTGATGGAGAGAATCGACGCGTAGGTCAGTCCGGCCCACGCCTGCCGCAGTGCGTCGGTCGCGTCCAACACGATGTTTCGGTTCATCCAACTGCCCGAGGCCATTACCACGGTGCGTGCATGGACGACGTACGCTTTTCCTTCCTTCGTATAGGCGACGACGGCACGGCCGGCCGAGCCCGGTGAGCCCTCGTGCTGGACGTGTACGACGGTCGATGCGAGACGCATGCGAACCGGCCGACCGGGGTGGTCGAGGGTGTCGAAGTTCACTCCACCGGTGATCACATCCTCGAGCGAGCCGCTGCCGGTGATCGCTCCGGGGATGATGAAGTTCGCGAAGAAGCGCGCGAGCCCCGTATTTCCACCGGGGAACGAGATCCACGGGATGTCCTCCATGCCGACTTGCGGCCGTGGGTTTCCGAGACCGTCGAACCCCGGGACGCCACTGGCATACGCGCGGTAGGCAGAGAGGACGTCGGCGCCGAGCCCCAGCCCGGATGCGAGGATCGGGTGCAGAAACTGGGATACCTGCGGGGCGAGGCCGAGGACGTTCTCGATGTAGTGCTGGAGCGTCATGGAATCGAGCCAGCGCTGGGCGTTCTCACCCACGGGCGGTCGGTGGGTGTTGCCGCGCCACGCGAGGAAGTCCCGCCGCACGTCCTCCGGCCACGGCGTGCCCTCCATGTCTTTGCGCCAGACGTCCGTCGCCCACGTGGGTGACGATGATCCGTCGCGCTGGTCGAAGAAGTAGCCGTTGCTCTCCGACGCGTCGCCCCACAGCATGAAGCCGTAGTTCTCCTTGGCAAACTCTAGCGGCTTGAAGCGTTCGGCGTCCCACCGTTGGAACTCGAAGGACATCGGAATCCCGAGGTCTTCGTGCAGCTCGCCGATGACGTTGGCCCTCGTCTCCGGCGCGACCGTCCCGTTGGACCCCTGCGGACCGATCAGCCGCATGCCGTTCACGGCGAATTCGTTCCGCTTTGCCTCGCCGCCGAAGATCGGGTGGTTGTCCAGCAGCAGACATGTCTGCCCAGGCGACGCGCTGCGCTTGAACTCGTAGGCCGCGCCGAGCCCGGAGAACCCTCCCCCAACGATGACGACGTCGTAGGTCTCCCCCGTGTCGGTGACGTCAGCGGGGAGCGATCGGTACACACCGGTACGCACGGCGTGCGCCGCGCGGACGACCGCCTCGGTGTTGCCGTAGGAATTCGCGTAGTCCCCGACGCCACCGTAGGAGCCCCAGTCGGGCACGACCATGCCGTCCTGCTGTTGCTGCATCCAGCGACGAACTGGAGCCGGCATCTCGAGCAGCATGGCGCCGGAGCCCAGCAGCGTGGAGCCCAGGAAGTCGCGACGGGTGATGTCGCGATCCATGCCGAGTGATCGGTCGATGCGCCCTTGTCGCGTCATGCATTGTCCTCCCGGGAGGCCACCTCACCCCCTGGACTCGAGCGGATCATGGTTCCGGTCGCTCGGGCAGGTTCATCACCCATGGCTCGGAGGGGTCGCGTCGAACACGTCGTCGGCATGTTCGAGCCACCAGTCACGGGCTTTGTGTTCATCCCACTCACCGGCGACTTCGAGGGAGTCGAGCCTTTCGATGAGGGTGCTCATTCCGTTGGGTCGTTCCTGCGGCTGCTTTTCCACGCACTGCATGATCAGAGCCTCGAGGTCGCGAGCGATCTTTCTATTCGCCCGAGCTGACGGATACCTCGGATCCGAGTACGCGTGCTGAGAAAACAGGTGCTCAATGCTCTCAGCGGCGAAAAGTGGCTCTCCGGTCAGGAGGAAATAGCCAACCGCCCCTATCTGGTATACGTCACTCTGCGCCCCGACTTTCTCTTTAGACAAGACCTGCTCCGGCGACATGTAGAGCGGGGTACCCGGGAACGCATCGACGCGAGTCAACGAGATACTCCGATCCTCGGCTTCTACTTTCTTTACAATGCCAAAATCCAGGACCTTGACCACGTCGTACTCGGCGGCGCGGCGACAGATCATGATGTTCCTAGGATTGACGTCCCGGTGCACGAGGCCCGAATCATGTGCCTCTCGCAACGACGCACACGCCTGGCGCAGCAGGTAGATCACGCGCGCCTCACCTACGACGCCGAAGCGCTTGACGAACCGGTCGATCGATATCCCATTGACAAATTCCATGGCGTAATAGAAGTCGCCTTCGGGAGTGTGCCCGTAGTCGTAGATCGCGATCGTGTTGGGATGAGAGAGGGCGCTCGTCAGCTGCACTTCTCGTTCGAAACGCTCCGCACTCTCTTTACTCACCTCGTGACTGCGCAAGATCTTCACGGCAGTCGGTCTCCGTAGGAGTGCATGTCGCGCCCTGTAGACCGCGCCCATGCCTCCTTCGCCGAGCTTTTCCTTGAGCGTGTACTGTCCAAACCGTTCCTTTTCCACCCACGCCAACCGGAGTTTTCTTCGCAAATCGCGACCCATGAGCACCAACGTGCCAAACGCCAGACCGCCGACGGTCACGAGTAGGATGAACGTGCCGCGAAAGCTTTCGGTCGCCTGTGCCCTCGCAGCGTCAACAGGAATCGTGACCTCTAGCACTCCGCGCAGCTCGCCCGCTGTCCAATTCGTCTTCGGGCTTTCGGGATGCGTGTTGTGGCACCTCACGCAACTCTCACGCATCGTGTCAGCGGTCGCGTAGCGCATCACCGGTCGGCCGTCGATTTCATCGAACTTGTGCACCGGTTCGGTCGGGACTTGGCGTAGGCGGATCAGGGCCTCAACCTGAAAATCATCATTGGGTCCGCCATCGGTGCGCCACGGGAAGGGATAATCGCTGTAGAGTCGTACGTATCCGCCGGCGCCTCGCTCACTGATGCGCGCACCCAGCATCATGCTCAACGTGGCCGGGAGCGGAATGGCACCCTCCGTTTCGGCGTAGTTGTGCGTGACCTCCACACCGTGCGAGCCGACCCGGGCCACGACCTCGGAGGTGTACAGCGTGCGCATGTCCGTGAGGGCCTGAGAATACAGAGCGGCCTGCTGCAGCGCCGCCGACTCTATGAGCTTTCGTTGTCCCTGCCAGGCCTGCCACAGTAAGACGACGATGACGACGAGAAAGACTACGATGAGGAGAGAGATTCTCCGCCCCGCCGGACCCAGCAACCTCCAGGCTTGCGTACCGCTCTTGCTCACGGAGAGAGATGCAGGCATGGCTATCTCAGTGCGACACTCGTCCACGAGAACACCGCGACTCGTCCGGATCGAACACCCACGCTCCCTGGATCACCCGCCAGATGGCGTGCGTGTCCAATTCAATTCCAGAGCGAGCTACTGTAGACGCCCTCTCGAAACTGATCAAAAAAATCGTCCACCTCCGGGTGTTCAATGGGTGCTCTGCTGACATCTGGTTCGAGATGCCGTTCAGCCACGTAGGTCCGGTGTGACGCTCCATGGACAAGGACATGATACCAAGGCTTGTCTTTGGGTGGGCGGGATCGAGCGACCTGATCGTACCATTCGTCCGACCCTTGGAAGGTTTCGTCGACTCCGATGATCACCCCTCGGTAGTCAAACTTCCGATGATGAACCGTTTGCCCGATGGTGAAGATGCACATGGTGCGTGCGTCAGCGCCTCACGAACTGGAGACTCGGCCGGTAGGGCCACTGGCAAAGTCGATCATTGTAGTCCGGATTATGAAGCTGCGGAGCGACGACGGCAAGAAGCTCGTGGGTCTACGACATCCGCGGGCAGCAGGGAGCGACCGCTCCGGTGCACACCTTCACGGATCGCGTGTGCCGCTTCCATTGCGCTCGCCGCAGCTCGGGTTCGCTGGCCCGGGAGCTTGAAGACCCCTATTCTCTGAATGAGTTCGGCTTCATGAGGCACTTCTGCATGGGCGACGCTCCGAGAGCGCACTGGCAGAGCATCTACTCCACCAAGGCTCCAACCGAAGTGTCGTGGTATCAGCCGGTGCCAGCCCGGTCGCTCGAGCTCATTCAAGCGACCGGCGTCGCTCTCACCGCGCCACTACTGGACGTCGGAGGGGGTGCTTCCACACTGGTCGATCACCTCTTGCAAGCCGGCTACGTCGATGTCACCGTGTTGGACATCGCAGCGGCGGCGCTGGCCGAGAGTCAGGGCCGGCTCGGCGCTGCCGCCGCCCAGGTCAACTGGATTGAGGGGGACGTTGCGGACTTCCGGCCCAGCCGGAGATATGCCTTGTGGCACGATCGCGCCGTGTTTCACTTCCTGGTCGATCCGATGAGCCGGGACCGGTATCTCGGCGCGCTCGGGGACGCGCTTGCGGCAGACGGTCACGTGGTGCTCGCGACGTTTGGGCCCGAAGGTCCAACTCGATGTAGCGGGCTACCCGTCCACCGCTACGCGGCCGACGAGCTCAGCGCCCTTCTTGGCCCTTCGTTCGTCCTCCGGCGCAGCATCGTCGATGAGCACACCACGCCCTCCGGCAACCAGCAGCAGTTTCTCTACGGGTGGTGGTCGGCTGGACCCGGATCGAGTTAGGTTTAGTAATGCGGTTGTTCTTTGATTGTTTTCCGAGCCGGCGCGACGACGGCTGTTTCTCCAGGAGGCACTTGCCGCGAAGCGGCTGCTTTGGTGCCCCGGCGCGACCCGTCGGCGAGCAGGCGTATGCCGGGTCCAAGGCTAGCCGGATTGCGTCAATCCGCCGACGCGCTCGGCGTGGATTCCTTGCAGCCGGCCGCTGGGACAAGGGCTAGCCCTGGGTAACCTCAAACGAGGTCGAGCAGCGCGAAGACGATAACCCACAGCCCAACCGCAGCGGTCGCCCACATGAAGCCGTGGAAGACCTTTGCGTCCTTCTCACCGCCAATCCTGATGCCCCCGGCCCGGAGGCCGCGCCACTTGGCGGCCTCCCGTCCCGCCGTGTCTACGCTGACTCCGCCGGCGATCAATGCCACGTACGGCCACCAGGCGTGGTCGACGAGCATCAAGATGCCCGCTAGCGGGAGCGTCCAGAGCACGAACAGATCCCATTGGGCGGTGTTCAACTCCAGCCTGCGAAACAGGGGCTCGGTCTCGTCGTCCTTCTCCTGAAGTCCGAGTCGCTGCGCCAGCGGAAAGTTGACCGACGAAATGGCCTGACCGATGAATCCGGTCAACCCGAGGACGAGAGCGATGATCCCTGTCGCGATGAGCATGACACCCTCGAAGTGAAACGGAGTTGTCTAACGCGGCATGAAGTTCCGGCGAAGGGGTGTCAAGGGGTGTTAGAGTGCTTTGCTCCCGCTAAGACCTCTCACCTTCGCGCGCCTTGGGGCTCGTTGCTTCTGGCGTTGCCGGGCGGGTCAAGAGTCGCTCGGCGAAATCGAGACGCTGATGCAGTTCGTCGATCTCGGCAGACTGCCGCGCGAGCGCGTGCTGCACTTCGTCGCGCAGGTCGTCTATGGTGTTGGACGAATGTGCTTCAAGGCGTTTCTGCTCGGCTTCAGCTGTGAGCTTCATGCGATACGCCCAGAGTCGGAGCACGCCGACGCCGACGGCGCCCAAACTCAGAAACAGGGCGAACGCGCCCGGGGTATCAAAGTCCATCGTGCCTCCTGAGGAACTCTGGCCTCATCCGACGATCTGACTGAGCTCGAGGGTTCAACATCGGCAGTCTCCGCGCCCCGCTTGACGCTCCATCGCCAGCACCGTATAGGTAAAGCAGTAGCACTGTAGCCCCACCAGTGACCAAACGCGAGTGGGACGCTTTTCTTGGGATGATGATCGATGTCGACCCCATCTGACCGCTCTCGATTGGGAGCGCTGATCCTCGGCGTTCCACTCGGGTTTCTCGGAGCCCACCGCTTCTACGCCGGCAAGATCGGGACTGGGATTCTGTGGTTTTGCACCGGCGGAGCGTTCGTGGTGGGATGGATCGTGGACGTGGTACGAATTCTCGACGGGTCGTTCGAAGACGCAGAGGGTCGCAAGCTCTCCCGATGGGTCAATGACGAGGCGATGAGCGGGGTGATCCCGGGAAGACTCGCCGGTGAGATGCGGGAAGAAATCGAGCAGCTCCGCGCGGAAGTGGAGGACCTGAACGAGCGGGTCGATTTCACGGAGCGCCTGCTCACTGGGCCCCGCCCGCAGGATCCACGCGAAATGGGCCCGCTCGGCTCGTAATGAGCGAAATAGTCGCGAGCGTTGCTTCGGTCACCCTCCTGGTGTTGGGCCTGTCTTTTCTGCTACAGCCCCCCATGTGGGTATCCTACTTGAGAGTGTTCACGGCCGATCCGCACCGAGCCGTTCCGTTGAACCTCATGATGCTGGTGCTCGGTCTGTTGATCGTGGCCGCGCACAGCGAGTGGGAAGGGTGGGCCGTCGTCGTTACGGTGCTGGGCTGGGTCATGGTCGCCAAGGGCGCAGTGAACTTGCTCTTTCCACAGATCCTGAAGCTTCCCGCTGGCATCTCGGACGCTTCACTCCGCACTTACCTACGGATCGTCGGACTCATTACTGCAGCGATCGCCTCAGTTGTGGTTTACGACGCGGTGCTCAAGTAGATTGACCGAAACATGCGTGAGCTCGTGTTTTTTATGATCCTCGCCGTCGCGTGCACGGCGAGTGATTCCACCGTTGCAAGCCCAATCGAGTCATCGGCTGCTGCCGCCAGGGTTTCTCGGGACCACGGGTAGGTCGAGATGTGACGCGTGCGTGGCAGTGCGATGAACCGAGATCGTCGGTGTTCCGGTCGCCGGAATCCGATCGAACGTGTCCGCGTCCGCCCCCGCAATGGCCAGGCGCAGCCGATGGCCGCGCAGGATCACGACCGAAGTGGGCCAGAGCTGGAACGTGATCTCCGCAACCTCACCAGGCACCATTGGCGCGGCGTCGCCTGCAGCAAACGAATGATGGGGAGCCGTCTGATCGAAGTGAGGGTTGCCAGAGACCCTGCGGTGGATGACCCGCAATCCACCTTCGGTCAGGTAGCGACTGACCCCGTTCTCGTCCACGTCCTCCAGGTAGACGAGGAGCGCACCGTCGCCGTGATCGGAATCGACGTGTAACGACACGACGGGCGTACCCACGATCTGTAGGTCCTGCTCCATTGGTGGTGTGTCGTACACCAGCATCTTGTCGTCCATGGCACCGCGGTCGTGCATGTTGAGCACGGGGTTGCCCATCTGGGTCATCCACCGATTGCGGGTCCCCGTGCTCACGGTGTAGTCGATGGTGTACTCATCCGCCCCCGACGAGGCCGTGGGAGGTGTCGACCGAAGAGCGCCGTTGTCGTGGAGGTAGAGATTGTATCGGACGGTGCCTCGAGGCGGCCAGGTGTCCGTCTGCTCGAGGGATTCTGATCCCATGTTGAAGTACCGAATCGCCGGCCAGTCCTCCACACCGGTGTCCTCACCCTTGAGATAGTGATCCAAGAATGCGACCCGCATCTCAAACTGCTGCCGTACGCTGGGTGTCGGAGGCTTCGGAGCGGAGCCCACCGTGAACGGGCTCGCGTGAAATCCGCCGCCGTGATTGGACGCAAGGATCACGAGCTTCTGGGGGTTGCTGTAGTGCTGGAAACGAAGGAGCGCTCCATCGGCGGTTCCCGCGTCCAACCAGCTCGCAAACACCAACATGGGTACGGCGGATGCTTCGATGGCCTCCTTCCAGTGCATCGACGTAGACGAGTCGTACGTGAATCCACCGGCGATGACATCGTCGCGGAACTCCGCGTCGAGTACACCCCGAAACACGTCAGGATTTGCGGCGTGCTCCGCCAGGGCGGCGGCTAGAAGCACACCGTCGGTGTCTTCGTCCACGGGGCTCACGGACGCACCCAACGCGGCCGTGTTGTTGTCGTCGAGCCATCCAACGAACCGGCTCCATTCACTGATGAACGAGCTGGCGAGCATGCCGTAGGGACGCACTGGGCTCACGTAGATGTCGAAATCCGACCAGCCGGGAATGACAGCCCGTAGTGCGGGGTGCTTTACGCCTGCAAGCAGTTCAGCCGTGGTGCCCGTGTACGATGTGCCGTATGCGCCGACGGCGCCGCTTGACCAGGCCTGGCTCACCACCCACTCGACCACGTCGTATCCATCTCGCACCTCCTGCGGGCCATACTCCACGGGGCGAGTTCCAAAGGAGGCGCCGCTGCCGCGCACGTCCACCTTGATGACGGCGTAGTCGTTCTCGAGCAAGAAACGATCGAGGCGATTCAGCGCCCGGGCCACCTGGCCCGTGGCCGGATTGACAGCGGAGCGCCAGTAGCGCGTGATCTCGAGCAAGGCCGGGTGCCTCTGATCGGGAGACCGGTCGGCGGGTAGATGTACGTCCACGGCGAGGCGTGTCCCGTCCCCCGTACGGACGTAGTGCGATGAGGTTATCGCGTCCTGTGCGGGAAGTGGCCACGCGACCGACACCGACAGTATCGTGCAGAGTGTCAGTCCCATCCGCACGCGGGGATAAGCGGTCCGTAGGTTCGCCATTGGGTGGCCCTCAGCATGGTTGGACGGGTTCCGGCTATCGTCTCGAGCGCACTGGGAAGGTGTGGTCGTGCAGCGTCGTGCAACAGCCCCATGCAACAGGAGATCGCAGAGCGGGCAGTGGCGGGCGGCCACCGGAGACCGAATTCGGGCCACCGTGACCCGGTGTGTCGCAAGATGTCGCGGATCCCGAGGGCCTGTGGAGGGCTGGACTAGTGCGTCCCGTTCGAGGTCGTTCCCTGACCTCCCATGGGGCTGCGCGACGCCAACTCGGTGGCTGTGGTTGCGAGGTTGCCTCTTGGAGGCCAGAATAGCCAAGCGACGATCGCCACGGGAGGCACGCGCCGAGGCGCCCTCGTTGCAACCAGTGAAGCCTCTCTCTCGTCGAGGAGACGAGATACGATGATACCGTACGACAAGCTCACCATCGTCAGGAACCGCCACCGAGCGCGAGAGCTCCGCCGCTTCCGCGATGCGCTGGAGACCTATTTCGAACGGGCGGAGTACGTCGCACCCGAAATGCCGGTCGACTGGGACGGCGTGCGAGCCGTCCGTGCGGAAATCAACCAGATGCTTCCGCGCGTGCTCCAAGTCGTGCACGCCGCCGGTCTGGACGCGCGGACTGCTGATACCAGTGACCCGGGACCGAGCGTGGCGGATGTCCGGATCCTACGCAACATCTTTGCGGCTCGCTATTCCGAAGGCAGAGACCAGGCGATCCTGGACGTGATCGACATGGCAATAGGTGTGTATGAGGCCAGCCGCTTCGACGCCATGGTACGAACGGTCAATCCCTTCCATTACGCTGGGTCGCTGCTCGCATTTGTGGCCAAGCTTCCTCGACGCAGCCTCATCGCCCTCGGTCTGTGGCCGCGTTCAGGCGCGCCGCGCATGCGAGCGGAGGACGTGGCGCGGCTCGAAGCCCTGGCGTCTCGGTTCGCGGATGCCGATGAGCTCATCGAAATGCGATTTGCAGAGATGCGCGATCGTCTCGCGCAGCAGTTTGGCCAAAACGCCGGTCAGGTTGGGGAGCTCGCCGAACGGCTCGATTTCCTGGAGCGCGTATTGGCACAGAAGAGGGCCATCGC
>JBDHCY010000078.1:0-13704 GCA_039591795.1 Gemmatimonadota bacterium
GAGGAGCCACACCAGCGTTGGCTGCGCGATGAGGTTTTCGGGAATCGAGGGAAAGGCCATCCGGCCAGGATAGTTGTAGGTGATCTCGTCGCCGATTCTCAGAATCGTCCCTTGGTTCACGGAGAGCACCTCGGCCTCGACTGGTTCGTCACGGCCGGACCGTTCGTTGTAGCGATAAATGGTCACCGTACGGCCCACGTACTTCTCGAGGAGCGTCTGTGGGCTCAAGAGGTCGTACTGGTAGTTCTGCTCGAGCACGCGAAGCGCGTCAGCCGCCGTGAGCGAGACGATATGCACGGTTTCGGGTTGGATGTTCGCCGCAACATCGCGGAACTCCAGTGCGACTGGCCCGCGAGCCAGGTCGATGGTGCGCACCTCACGCACGAGCCCGAAATTCTGGTTGTAGACGGTGATCGCGACGTCGTCGCGTTGGAGAGCGGTCGAGCGGAGCTGAGTTGGCTGCTGGGCGCCGGCGCCCACGGCAAGGAAGAGGCCCAGCACGGCCATCGGGCCGGGGCCGGTGACATATCGGGTGCGCATGGTCATCGTCTCCTGGTTCGGGTGCCGTGAGTTCGGTAGTGGGAGAGACGTCCAAACACAGCGAGTTTGCACAAACGCGTCAGCCAAGGCTCGCGCTCGGGCACAGGCGGTTGAGCGTGCACTCCCGGCAGCGCGGCCTGCGCGCCACACAGACCGCTCGACCGTGCTGGATGAGCAGGTGTGGAAAGAGCGTCCAGTGACGGCGTGGGACGATCTTCACGAGATCTCGCTCGATTCTCACGGGATCGGTTTGCCGCGTGAGCCCCAAGAGGCGACTGATCCGGGCAACGTGCGTGTCCACCACGATTCCTTCGTCGATGCCAAAGGCGTTCCCGAGCACGACATTGGCCGTCTTTCGCCCCACGCCTGGGAGCTCCGTCAACGCTTCCATGGTCGCTGGCACCTCTCCATCGTGGCGATCGAGGATCGTCTGCGCCATCCCGAGGATCGATTTCGTCTTGTTGCGAAAGAACCCCGTCGAGCGAATCGCCTCTTCGATCTCGGCGGGATCGGCATCCGCGTAGTCCCTGGCCGTGCGGTAGCGTCGAAAGAGAGTCTTCGTCACCTGGTTGACGCGGACATCGGTGCACTGGGCGGACAGAATCGTCGCTACGAGGAGCTCGAGAGGACTCTCATGGCCCAGCGAGCAGCCAGCATCAGGGTAGGCCGCTCTGAGCCGCGAGATGATCCGCGCGATTGGCGGCTTGGCTCGCCGCGACGGCGGACGCCGGGTCGTCTTCTTGCGGGGACCTGGGGCCGGCACGTTGCTACCCTGCGCGGCGCCGGGTCGCGTACTGGCCAAACACGTCGACGCCGAGAGTGTTGAGGATGCGATTGGACGTCGCCCATCCCTTCCGTGCGACGCCGAGTCCGAACTCCATGTTGCCAATCCCCGACGTGCTGTGGGCATCAGCGCCAATGGACAACGTAACGCCGAGGTCGATCGCTCGGCGGACCATGCGCCAGTCGAGGTCGAGGCGGTGGGGATCGGCGTTGACTTCGATGGCGACTCCGTTCACCGCGGCCTTCTCGAGCACGGCGTCGAGATCGAGCGGGTAGGGATCACGCGAGAGCAGCAGCCGGCCTGTGGGGTGGCCGAGGATCGTCATGTGGGGATCGTCCATCGCACTGAGGATGCGCTCGGTCATCACCTCTCTGTTCATCGCGAAACGGGAGTGGACCGAGCCGATAACGAAGTCGAACTGAGCAAGCACATCAGGTTCGAAGTCGAGTCGCCCGTCGGGGAGGATGTCGGCTTCGATGCCCTTGAGGATCGTGCACTCCACTCCGGACGCATTGACGGCGTCGATCTCGGCGTGCTGGCGCTGGATGTCGGCGGGCGTGATGCCGCCCGCGTAGGCCGCAGCTTGCGAGTGGTCGGTGAGTCCGAGCCAGCGATATCCGTCCGCGGCACATGCGAGCGCCCACTCCTCGATCGTCGTCGTACCATCGGAGTAGTTGCTATGGCAGTGCAGGAATCCCTGAAGGTCGTCGCGCGTGACGAGCCTGGGCAGCGCGTCCTTCCGCGCCGTCTGGACTTCGCCCATGCCTTCGCGCAGCTCCGGCGGAATCGGCGGCACGCCGAGCGCGCGATACACGTCATCCTCGTTGGAAGCCGTCGGGAGCGGGCCGAGTTCGACGAGATGAGCGGCGCTCCCGGTCGCGCGGAGGAGCACAGTCCCAAAATCGTCGGGCGTAGCGAGATACACATCTGCGACGGTGCCACCGGCGAAGCGAATCGTGACCTCGCTCTCGTCACGTGTCGCAAATTCGCTCACGCCGGCCACGCCTGCGAGGCGCTTGACGAGCTCGTGTCGCGACGCGATGCACTCGAGGACCAGGTCGAGATCCCGAATCACCTCGCGCCGGCGGCGAATGCTGCCCGCGATCTCGGCGCGGCGCACTCCACCCATCCGTAGAAGGGCTTCGCGGAGTGACTCCGCCTCCGCGTGGGCATGGTGGTAGAGCCGGTACTCGTTCGACCGCCGAAGAAACGCAATTCCTTTGAGAATGTTTTCCGCCGTTCGCTGGCCGAACCGCGGGAGGCGAGCAAGCCTGCCGTCCATCGCGGCGGCCTCGAGCTCCTCGAGCGTCTCGATGCCAAGCCGTTGGTGGATCAAACGCACCCGGCCGACGCCCAGTCCAGATATACGGAGCATCTCGACGAGATCGGGTGGGACCTGCTCTTTCAGCTCCTCGAGGAGGCTGCATCGCCCGGTCCCGAGCAACTCCTTCGCGATCTCCAACGTGGCCGGCCCGACTCCGCGAGTCTCCGCGAGTACGCCGGACGTGAGTGCCTCGGACAGGTCACCCTGGACTCCTCGTAGCGCACCTGCCGCCTGAAGGTAGGCACGGGTCCGGAACGGGCTGTCGCCCTTGAGTTCGAGAAAGGCGGCGATCTGCTCGAGGACGTGCGCAACTGCGTGCTTGTCCATCGTGGAAGAGTGGAACCTATCCGGGTGCCGGTGGGTCGGCCAGCCCGGCCGCGAGGCGACGGGCGAGGAGCAGCACCTCAACCCCGGTCGCCACGGTGAGAAGCCCTGCAGCGTCGCCGCCCGACAGTTGGCTCGAGAAGAGCTCGGACCCGTCGGGACGGACAGCTGCCGCCGCAAGCGTGGCCTCGTCCCATGGTCCAGCGACGGGAACGACGGCGAACGCGCTGCGTGCCGCGTGCAATCCAAAGATCCCGAGGAGTTCGGCCATCTCCTCCTCGTGCCGCGCGAGGAAGAACCCGTCCATTGGTTGTGGCGGCGCGTCTGCCTCGACATCGCCCCACACACGACGTTCCGGAAGCTGCACGTAGGCGTTGCGCGGGCCTCCATCGCCTGCGGTGGGACCGATCGTCGCAGCCCGTAGCGCAGCATCCTCAACCCGGTGCAGCGGACAGCCCGCGTTCCAGTAGCGGTACGCATGGTGGAGCAGCGCGACGTGGCGCTCGAGCGCTTCTGGTGGGGCATCCTCCGGAACGAGCATTCGGAGCGTCGCGCCGACCGCCCCGGCCAGCACGAACGCGTCACCGTCGGCGGGATTCACCGCACGGCGGTCGAGCTCTTCACGAATCGCGGAGAACGTCTCTTCCGCGAGGTCGCCGAACACCAGCGTGAATGGGTCGGGCCGGGTCACAGTGTGGGGAGGAACGCGTCGAGACGCCCGAAGAGCGCATCAGGTGCTTCGACGTGCACTGCGTGTCCCACTCCGTCGAGCAGCAGGAGCTCAGCACCGATCGCGCTCGCGATCTCCTCCGCACTACTCTCTGGGATGGGATCTTCGCGGCCCTGGATCACCAGCGCCGGCACGCGCACGGCGGCCAACGCGGCACGAAGATCGTAGTCACCTAGGCTGTGCCAGACTTCCAGCCGTGTCCGCTCAGTGACTCGGAACGGCGTGAGCTCGGCAGCGCGCGTGGGGTCGGCGAAGTATCCCCACACCGAAAGCCCAAAGGCTCGCCGTCGATAGGCTTCCGGGTCACGCTCGCGAAGTCCCGAGGCCTGGAGCGCATCACGTGCCGTCGCGAGTCGCGGGTCGGCCATCCGTTCAGCAAAGCGGCGTTCGAAGACGTCTCGGTGCGCGCGGGTGATCGACGCTGGAGCAACCAGGGCCAGTCGCTCGACCGCCGTGGGATGCTCGGCGGCATAAAGAAGCGCCAGGAGCCCTCCCCAGGAGTACCCCAAGATGGTGAGTCGCTCGGCCCCCCAGCGCTGCCGGAGTGCCTCGAGATCCCCGACCTGCTCTTGCCAACCCACCGGCACGTCCCGTGGGACGGGTGACGCTCCACCGCCCCGCTGATCGTAGTAGACCAGCCGGCGGCTGTTGGCGAGGCGATCGTACTGGGGCAGCATGTAGTCGTGGTGCGCACCAGGGCCGCCGTGCAACACCACGACCTCGGGCCCGAGGCCGACTCGACGGGTGAAGATGTTCACCCCGTTCAGGCTCACCCGGCCAACGATCGCGGTCAGCATGGCGCTCTCCGGGTCAGAGGAGCCCGCCGAGGACATCGGCGACGGCCCGGACCGCGGCCTCCTCTTCGGCTGGGAACCCAGCGGGAACGTCGCTGTCGACATCGATCTGACCGACGACTTTGTCCCCCGCCCGAACGAGGCAGATGAGCTCTGAGCGGGTGGTCACCGAACAGGCGAGGTACTCCGGCTCGGCGCCGACGTCAGCGACGTTGAGGTCACGAGACTCGCGCACGGCCCGGCCACAGAGGCCGTGATGGACCGGGATCTCCGTGTGCGGTGTGGGGGCGCCCGCGTGTGCTTCGAGCTTCAGCATTCCGTCGTCCAGCATGTAGAGGTAGACCCCGGTGTATGGTGAGCCCGCCTCGTGAATCCGAGTGGCCACCAGCGTGAGCAGGTCACGACGTGCTGCGCCGTGCGTCGCCGCCCGGCGCAGCTCGGCCGTGACGGTCGTCGCATCGAGCACCCCGCTCATCCTCCCCGTCGGCCGAAGGTGACTCTGACGCGTACCTCGCCGTCTTCGCGCCTCGCCACCAGCCAGACGGTGTCGCCCGGCCGGTGACTTCGTAGTGCATCCGTCATGTCGTAGAGATCCCCGATCTCGAACTCGCCGATCTTCACGATGACGTCACCGGCCGTGAGACCCGCGCGGTCGGCGGGGCTCCCGGACCGTACACCGGTGAGTCGTACGCCGCCTGGATTCTCGGTCATATCGGGGATCGTGCCGAGATATGCGCCGTAGCCGCCGCCGGCGACAGGCGTCGGTGGCGGCGCTTCGACGTAGGTCAACGGCTCAGGCCGCGCCGCGAGTACGAGCGCGAGGTCTGAGGCGAAGCGAGCCACCTCGGCGATGCCGTCCAGATTCAACTTGTCCCAATCGTCAGTGGTGCGGTGGTAATCCTCGTGAGTCCCCGTGAAGAAGTGCACCACGGGTCGTCCGGCGACGTAGAAAGAAGAGTGATCGCTCCGGCCGTAGCCGTCGCCTGAGGCATTGAGCTCGAAGTTGTATGCGCGGTTGACGTCTTCGAGAATGGCCGGGAACTCCGTCGCGCTATTCGCCCCGAACACCGCGAGGCTCCGCCCGCTCAGCCGACCTACCATGTCCATGTTGATCATCGCGTGGATGGAGTCGATGGGGATCGGGGCGTCTTTCACGAACGAAGCCGATCCGAGGAGACCCAACTCCTCGCCACTGAACGCGATCACCACGACGGACCGGGCTGGATTGGCATCGGCGAGAAGCCGCGCGACCTCGAGTAGCGCTGTCGCACCCGAGGCATTGTCGTCGGCGCCGTTGTGCACCACGCCCGTCGAGTCGGGGTCGAGTGAGCCCATGCCACCGAGCCCGAGGTGGTCGTAGTGCGCCCCGACGACGACGTACGACGCCGGCCACACCGCCCCCGGGATAATCCCAACGACGTTCCGCGCCACGGAGCCGCCGAGATTCGTGTGGGCCACAGCCGGCGCATCGGCGCGGACAACGAACTCGTGAAAGTAGGAGCCGGCCAACATCGGTTCGACGCCGGCCTCACGGAATTGGGCAGCGATGTAGTCGGCGGCGAGATCAACCCCGCGTGTGCCCACCCCCCGGCCTTCCATCGAGTCGGCCGCGAGGGTGCGCAGGTGCTGGGTGAGACGCCGGATCGACGTTCCGTTCGTGGCCGTCTGTGCCGATAGGGAACTGGCAAACGTGAGAGCCACGATGAGGGGGAGCCTACTGGTCATGGGTCGATTCAGTCCGGTAGGTTGAGGGATCTCGAAATCTAGCAGAGTGTCCCCAGGTGCGGCGCTCAAACGGCTCGCGGGTCTCGGTGGGCTCGCCCTGGCGGCGGATCTCGGTTTGGCATGGTTCGCCGCTGCCGCCGGTGTTCCCTTCGCGCTCGACTCGGTCGGGACCGCGGTGGCCGGGGCGGCGGGCGGGCCGATCGTCGGGCTCGTGGTGGGTCTGGCCAGCGGGACGCTCACGAGCGCGCTGGTGCCCGGGGCCGCGCCACACGGCGCGGCAATGGTGGCTCACAGCATCGTGGGGCTGTCTGCGGCTCTCGCGGGGCGCGCGGGCGCGTTGCGGAGCACCGGGCGGAGTGTGCCAGCCGGTGCTGCAGCGGGTCTCGCGACCGCCTTCGCTGCGCTCGCCTGGCCTGCCGGAGGCGTGACGCCGTTGGCCGTGCTCTTGCGCGGCGGCTCGGGGGGGGCGTCATTCCTCCTCGGTGCCGTCGCCGTCGCCGCTGAGGTGCTCGACAAGGCGATCGCATTCGCCCTCGCGGGCGTCCTGCTGCGGCGACTCCCGCCCCCGTTCCGGCCCTGGGAACCAGGGTCGCCCGCTCGCCGGCGCGGAGGGCGTAGCGCAAGTCGTTAGAGAACAGTAGTTTGGGGCGATCATGGAATATCCCGAGACCTTCGCCGCCCACTTTGCGCGGGCCGTGGCCCTCTTCGCCGATCCTGCCGCGAAGGAGGACCAGAAGCTCGAGTTTCGGGCGGTGATGGGGATGGTCGCGCAGGGGGCAGTGACGCTGGTCAATCGCGACGATCGGATCCTGGTGAACGACGTTCCCGTGGCCTTTCCTGCGATGGCGACACTCCTGCAGCGGCTCCGCGAGCACGACATCCGGTCGGTCCAGCTCCAACACGCGGCGAAGCCACCCGATGTCTTCCACTTGCTCCGTGCCCTCTCGGGTGCCGCGGAGCGACCCGTGCTCGACTACCTCCAAGAGATCGGCAGCACCACAGTATCGGTGGAGATCGCCGCGGCAGAGGTGACGCCCGCGCCGGCTATCGCTCCGGCGGAGCCACTGGTCCTTGTGGGTCCTGCCATCCCCACGGTGGTCGAGCTGCTCGAAGCGCTGTACGCGGCGCCGGCGGGCCCACGCGCGCCGGAGCTGTTGCGGGCGCTCGTCGTCGAGCTCGAGACGGCCGCCGAGGGCGAATGGCTCGAGCACACCCTCACGATTGCCCACGTACTGGTGGTGCTGGAGCGGTGGGGCGGGGAGGGCGAGCTGCGGCGATCGTATGAGATCGCGATGCGCGCCGTCCTGGCGAGGCCAATGCTGGAGCGCTACGCGCGCGCCTCGCTGAATGCCGACCTGGCGGACGCGGCGATCGCGGTGCTCCGTCGCGCCGGCCCCGTCGGGACCCGCGTTCTCCTCGACCTCCTCGCCATGGCTCCCACCATGAAAGAGCGCAAGGCTTACTTCCACGGCCTGGCTCACATGACCGAGGGGCTCTCCGATCTCGTGCATGCACTCGGCGACGACCGATGGTACGTGGCTCGGAACGTCGCCGACCTCTGCGGCGAGCTGGGACTCTCGGATGCGGTGCCACGGCTCGGTCAACTGCTCGAGCATCGTGATGCGCGGGTGCGAAAATCATCGGCGTTCGCCCTGGCGCAGATCGGATCGGGCGCCACGACTGAGTTCTTGCGAAAGGCGCTGAGGGACCACGTCGGCGATGTGCGTCGTCAGGTCCCGGCGGGGCTCGCCGGACGTAAGAACGCGGCAATGGCTATGCCGCTCGCCGCGCTCCTCGACGAGGAGTCCGACCCCGAGGTGAAGCGCGAGTTGCTCCACGCGCTCGGTCGGATCGGAACGCCCGACGCCGTGCGAGCCCTGATCAAGATGGCACAACCCGGCGGGAAGATCTTTGGTCGACGCCCGACCGCGGTCCGGCTAGCCGCCATCGATGGCCTCGCCGAAGTGGGATCGGCCGCGGCGGTTGGTGGCCTCGAACACCTGCGTGGTGATGCAGACGACGAGGTGCGGGCGGCCGTCGAGCGCGCGCTCGACGAGGTCACTTCCCGAGAGCCGCCGCCCGAAGACGAACCGACCCCTACGAAGGTCTGAAGTCGGTCTTTGGGCCGACGGCGAGGGCAAACGCGGCCAGGAGGCGGGCGACTCGCGCCAAGTCTGCGGCTGCCACCATCTCGTTCGGGGAGTGCATGTAGCGGTTTGGCACCGACACGAGGCCAGTCGCAATCCCCCGCGCGGCCGTCGCGATGGCGTCGGCGTCGGTACTCGTTTGGATCGGGGCAGCCTGCACGGTGTAGGGGATCTTCTCCCGCTCGGCCGTCTTCTGAAGGAGTGCAAAGACCTTCGGGTTCGCCGACGAACCGCGCGTCAGCACGGGGCCTCCGCCGAGCCGATGCTCACCTTGTTTTCTCTTGTCGGCTCCGGGGTAGTCTGTCGCATGCGTCACGTCCACGACGATGGCCGCATCCGGTTCGAGGCCCGTCGAACCA
Organism: Gemmatimonadota bacterium; assembly: GCA_039591795.1. Taxonomy (GTDB): domain Bacteria; phylum Gemmatimonadota; class Gemmatimonadetes; order Gemmatimonadales; family GWC2-71-9; genus JBDHCY01. The sequence goes on from JBDHCY010000078.1 coordinate 8,728, forward strand.
CTGCGCGCACCACCGCCCGTGTAGGCGATCTCCTCCTGCGTCGTCGCCACCGCGTAGACTGCGGCCGCCGGCTTCTTGCGGGACCGAGCGACGATTCGCAAGGCCTCGGCTGCGACGAAGGCACCGATCCGATTGTCGACGCTGCGCGACACGATCCGACCGTTGGGAAACTCGTGTACGTCCGCAAGCAAGACCGCGGCATCACCGATCGCGACCCGACGCAGCGCCTCCTTCTTCGAGGCAGCACCGATGTCGATCCAGAGATCGTCGAGCTGAGAGACCTTGTCGCGCTCTTCTTTCTTCATGAGATGAATCGCGCGCTTGCCGACGACCCCCACGACCGGTCCGCGGGCGGTGAGGACCTGAACGCGCTGGCCGACGACGACTTGCGAGTCCCATCCCCCGATCGGTTGGAAGTAGAGAAACCCGTCGTCGTCTACGTGCGTCACCATGAACCCAATCTCGTCGATATGGCCCGTCAACATGATGCGAGGGCGACCTTCTGGGTTCACCGCGGCGAAGGAGTTGCCGGCGACGTCTACCGTGACGCGATCGGCGAATCCCTCCACTTCTTCCCGCCAGGTACGGGCCGCGGCGGCCTCGAACCCGGACGGGCCCGGTGTGGTGAGCAGTCGCTTCAGAAACGCGACGGACGTCGGCGTGAGACGATCTGGCATGGTCGCTCCAGCGGTCCGGTCGAATGACGGGCGGTGCGGTCCATATAATAGAAAGACGCGACGAGGGGGCCAAGGGGATGGGCCGACGGTTTACTTCGCCCGACGGAGCTACGTGGGAGGTCTCGATCATCTCCCACGGACGAACCAGTGACTACCTCAATCCCCGGGTCCACCGGCCGATCGTCGAATTTCGGCCCTGCGGCTCCGGCGCGACTCGATACGCAGCGCTTCCCGGCCACGCGTCGGACGTCGACGCGCTCGGTGACGACGCACTGCTCCAGTTGTTCAGCGAGTCGTCCAGCCACTGAGCACCGTTTGCGCACCCCAGGACAGCTCGCGATCTTCCACCTATGCGCGACTCCTTTAGATCACACGGCACGCTCGCGGTCGGCGGGCGCACGCTCCAACTGGCTCGGCTCGACGCCCTCGAGCGAGCTGGCTTCAACGTCACGCGCCTTCCGTATTCGCTGAAGATTCTCCTCGAGAACCTCCTCCGACGCGAAGACGGAGAGGTCGTCCCGGCTGACGACATCGAGGCCTTGGCTCGTTGGGACGCGGCGGCGGCTCCGGCCGCCGAGATCGCCTACATGCCCGCCCGCGTCCTGCTGCAGGACTTCACCGGGGTCCCGGCGATCGTCGATCTCGCGGCGATGCGGGATGCGATGCGTCGCCTGGGTGGGGACCCCAGCAAGATCAACCCGATCCAGCCCGTCGAGCTCGTGATCGACCACTCGGTGCAGGTCGACGCATTCGGTCGGGCCGACGCTTTGGCGTTCAACGCAAAGCGCGAGTTCGAGCGGAACCACGAGCGGTACCTCTTCCTCCGATGGGGGCAGGAGGCGTTCCGTAATTTCCGGGTCGTCCCGCCCGCGACCGGGATCGTACATCAGGTGAACCTCGAGTACCTGGCTCGGGTCGTCATGGCCGACGAGCACGGCTGGGCGTATCCGGATACGCTGGTCGGGACGGACTCCCACACGACGATGATCAACGGTCTCGGAGTGCTCGGGTGGGGCGTCGGAGGGATCGAGGCCGAGGCCGCGATGCTTGGCCAGGCGGTATCGATGCTGATCCCCCAGGTGGTGGGATTTCGGCTCACGGGTCGGCTGGCAGAGGGCGCCACGGCAACGGATCTGGTGCTCACCGTGACGCAAGTGCTTCGGCAGAGGGGTGTGGTCGGGAAATTCGTCGAGTTCCATGGAGAGGGGCTCGCTGGGCTGCCGCTCGCCGATCGGGCCACGATCGGCAACATGGCGCCGGAGTATGGTGCCACGTGCGGCATCTTTCCGATCGACAACGAAACGCTCCGCTATCTGCGCTTCACGGGCCGCTCGGAGGAGCAGGTGGCGTTGGTCGAGGCGTATGCGAAGGAGCAGGGTCTGTTTCATGGCGTGGACACGCCCGAGGCCATCTACTCCGACACGCTCGCGCTGGATCTCGGAACGGTGGAGCCGAGCCTGGCGGGTCCCAAACGACCGCAAGATCGGGTGCCCCTCTCGCGAGCCGGTGCAGCGTTCACCGAGTCTCTCGAGAGCATGCTGGCATCGCGTCCCACCCCCGCAGCCGATGAAGTGGGGCGATGGGAAGCGGAGGGAGGCGACGGCGCTCGCGTTACCGTGGCGGACCCCGAGGCCGACACCTCTGGCATCGCGGTCTCGATGGGCGGGGAGGACTTCGCGCTACGGCACGGCGCCGTCGTGATCGCGGCGATCACGAGCTGTACGAACACGTCAAACCCGTCGGTGATGGTGGCGGCGGGTCTCGTGGCTAAGAAGGCAGTGGCGCGCGGGCTCACTCAGCGGCCGTGGGTGAAGACGAGTCTCGCCCCAGGGTCGAAGGTCGTCACGGAGTACCTCGAGGCCGCGAATCTCCTGCCAGATCTCGAGCAGCTCGGCTTTCACGTGGTCGGGTACGGCTGCACCACGTGCATCGGAAACAGCGGTCCCTTACCGCCGGAGATCGCACGGGCCATCGAGCGCGGTCATCTCGTCGCGGCGTCAGTGCTTTCGGGGAACAGGAACTTCGAGGGTCGCATTCACGGTGAGGTGCGTGCGAACTACCTCGCTTCGCCTCCGCTAGTCGTCGCGTATGCGCTGGCGGGGCGCATGGACATCGACCTCACCACCGAGCCCCTTGGACTGGACGCGGATGGGAGTCCGGTCTTCCTCAGCGACGTCTGGCCGACGCAACAGGAGGTTCACGAGACGCTGCAGGCAGCGCTTCGCTCGGAGATGTTCCGGACCACCTACGGGCACGTGTTCGAGGGGGACGAGCAGTGGCGCGCGCTTCCCGTTCCGGAGGGAGAGCGCTTCGACTGGGAGCCAGGGTCGTCCTACGTGAAGGAGCCGCCGTATTTCGCCCAGCTTCGCGCGGAGCCAGCTCCGCCCGGGGTGATCCAGGGTGCTCGGGTGCTCGCGCACCTCGGCGATTCGGTCACTACAGACCACATCTCACCAGCTGGAGCGATCAAGCAAGATAGCCCGGCGGGTCGCTACCTCATGGAACGGGGCGTGGAACCCCGAGACTTCAATTCATACGGGTCGCGGCGCGGAAACCACGAAGTCATGATGCGCGGCACGTTTGCCAATGTTCGCCTGCGGAACCGGCTCGTCCCTGGGGTCGAAGGTGGAGTGACGCGTCTACTCCCGACTGGCGAGCAGATGTCGATCTTCGATGCGGCCATGAAGTATCAGTCCGAACGCGTGCCGCTCGTGGTCCTCGCGGGAAGGGAGTACGGTGCGGGGTCGTCGCGTGACTGGGCGGCGAAGGGCCCCCGCCTCTTGGGGGTGCACGCCGTGTTTGCCGAGAGCTACGAGCGCATTCACCGATCGAATCTCGTGGGCATGGGCGTGCTCCCGCTCGAGTTCCAGGCTGGTGAAGGTACGTCGTCGCTGGAGCTCACCGGAGAAGAGACCTTCGATCTCGAGAACCCGGACGGTCGGGATACGGTTCGCGTGGTGGCAACGCGACCGGATGGCCACACCATCGATTTCACAGCACGGGTGCGGATCGATACGCCCCAGGAGTGGGAGTACTATCGCCACGGTGGGATTCTGCCGTATGTGTTGCGACAGCTCCTTGCAGAGTGATGCCGGCCCGATTGCTCCTGCCGTGACGTGGTGCGGTCACCGACCAGGCGTTCGGAGGGAGTGGCCAGTTGCTGGGCCACTCCCCGTTTCTACGCCGCAGTCGCTGGTCCGGGCTCGCCAGGCTACCTTGTAGAATAGCTCACCACTTCAGCCAAGCCCCACACGGAGACACTGTCATGCGTGGACACCGCATCGTCCCTCATCTGGTCACGTCAGTCGCCATCACGGCTCTCGTTTTCGCCCCTGAGGCGCGGGCGCAAGCGCACGGGCACGATGCCGCAGCTCCAGCCTCCGGCTATCGGGCCGAGCTGATCAGTGACATCGACGAGCTCGAGGAGAAGTTCCTCGGTTTGGCCTCGGCGATGACCGGGAAGTACGCCTGGAGTCCGAGCGAAGGGGTCCGCTCCGTCAGCCAGGTATTCATGCACATGGCATCTGGCAACTTCATGCTGCCGACCATGGCTGGGGTCATGCCCCCAGAGGGCATCAAGGCTGGGAACATGGAGGAGATGGTCGCGACCATGCGGGAGCTGGAGGCGATCACCGACGAGGCCAAGGTCAAGGAGACGGTCCAGCACTCATTTGGCCATGTTCGGCACGCAATCGCATCGATCTCGGACGAAGAGCTAGACGCTCCGGTGCAGCTCTTCGGCCAGGATGCCACCAAGCGGGCGGTGCTGCACCTCGTGGTGACGCACATGCACGAGCACCTCGGACAGTCGATCGCGTACGCGCGCATGAACGAGGTCGTGCCGCCGTGGAGCGGCGGCGGCGAGAACTAGCCGTACAAGATCGGGGCGACCGCACCGTACGGTCGCCCCGGTCTTCCAGCCTCCATTTCGCCGCCACAACCCTCCACGCGAAGCGAGAGCGCGTGGCGCGTCTCACGCAGCTCGGCGAGCGCTCTCCTGTTCGAGGAGCGTGCGGATTAATTCGAGCGTGCGGCGGAACTGCATGGGTCCGAGGAAGTTGGTGACAGCCCGCCGATATGCGTTCCGGCCGAGACGTCGGGCGAGTTGAGAGTCCCCCAACGTCTTGGCGAGCGCCGCGGCGAGACCACGCCGGTCCGCAGGATCGTCGAGCAGGATGCCATGGACTCCATCGACGATCTGGTCCTGAATCCCACCGACTGCGCTCGCGACGATCGGCCGGCGCTTCCACATCGCCTCGGTCACCGTCAGCCCGAACCCTTCGTGCAAGCTCTTCTGCAC
>JBDHCY010000079.1:0-13663 GCA_039591795.1 Gemmatimonadota bacterium
CAGCCATGCGCCGGATCACCGAGAGCGCCGCGATGAACTCACCGTGTCGGGCGCGCTGCGTCAGGTCACCAGCGATCACGAGCAGGTCTGGCTCGAGCGCGGGCACCGCGGCCTCGAGACCGTCGACGTACGCCGGGGCGCACGCACCACCGATGTGGAGGTCAGCGAGCTGGACGATACGCAGATCGGTCATGCCATCACCGCATCCACTGAATGATCACACGCTTCGCGATACGCCGCACTGCGAGATACCAGAGCAGCACCCCCACCAGCATGACGATGCGCAGATGCTTCACCGGAGGAAGCGTCCAGGCGACGTAGGCGGCGAGGGGCAGCGTGGTCAGGATGGCGACCCATTGGCCATATCGAGTGGCCGTTCGGTCGCGGCGACGCGCACACGCGGGACAGTAGCCCCCCACCGGAATGCCGTCGGTCTCTCGACCGCACCCGGCGCATAGGTGCCTACCCAAGGCGCCGAGCAACGGCGTCTGCGAAAGCATCAGTCGAAGCCTTGCCTCCCAAGTCCCGCGTGCGCACTCCGTCGACGCGAATCGTGTCCTCCACGGCTGCACGGAGTCGCACGGCGAGCGGTTCCTGCCCGATATGATCGAGCATCATCGCAGCGGCGAGCAACAGGGCAGACGGATTCGCGATCCCCTGCCCCGCAATGTCCGGCGCCGAGCCGTGCACCGCCTCGAAGATGGCCGCACGCGTGCCGATATTCCCACCTGGGGCGAGCCCCAAGCCACCTACCAGACCTGCGATCTCGTCGGAGAGGATGTCGCCGAACATGTTCGTCGTGACGATGACGTCGAAACGCTCGGGGTGGAGGACGAGCTGCATGGCACAGGCGTCCACGATGCGCTCCTCGATCTCGAGGCGATCGCGGTAGTCCGCGCCCACCTCACGAAGTGTCTCGAGAAAGAGCCCGCTCACCGCCTTCAAGATGTTCGCCTTGTGGACGATCGTCACCTTGCGCCGGCCGTGTCGCACCGCGTAGTCGAAGGTAAACTGCCCGATGCGCCGACAGCCCGGCCGCGTGATGATCGCGAGCGATTCGGCCACGGCTCGTGGATCGTCCGCTACGGGTACGAAGTGCTCCACCCCGACGTAGAGCCCCTCGGTGTTCTCTCGTATCAAGACGACGTCCACGTCTTTAAACCGTCCGTCGGGGAGGATCGTGCGCGCCGGCCGCACGTTGGCGTAGAGATCGAACTCCTTTCGCAAGGCGACGTTCACCGAGCGGAAACCGGTTCCCACCGGGGTGGTGAGTGGACCTTTCAGCGCCAGCCGAGTTCGTCGAATGCTGTCGAGCGTGGCGTCCGGAATCGGTGTTCCCACAGTTTCCAGCGCCGTTACCCCGGCGACGTGCTCCTCCCACACCAGCGGGGCACCCATCGCATCCAACACTCGGCGTGTGACTGAGACGATCTCCGGCCCGATTCCGTCGCCGGAGATCAGCGTTGCCGGGATAGGGTCTGTCACAGATCGATCGGGGTCAGCGCGGCGAGGGCGGTTTTGAGCGCAGCCCACGGATCTTCGCCGTCTCCGCTGGCGATCGTGCGAAAGGTGATGGAGCCCAGCCGAACATCGGCCACGACGATGACGAGATGCGCGCGACCATCGCCAGCCGGCGTCGGCTCGTAATAGAGCGCTGCGGGGACGAGCGCAAACCGCGCACTCGTGAACGCCGCCAGCGTCCGAAGCTGAGCACGCAGCGGGTCGGGCACGGCTTCCAGACGTTCGTCCCGCAAGACCGCCCCGGGCATCCGGTACGGGTCGGTCACGATGGTCGGATTGCGCGCGGCGAGCTGCTGCAACCTCGCCGGGAGAACCCAGGGAACCTCCGGAGCCCGCTCGGTCAACGCGTCGGCGATGAGCGAGTCGGTGGCACGGCGCGTCCCGGCCCGGTCGGTGAACCATGCGTCCCAGTCGAGGGAGTCGTCGGCCGCGATCAGGCCGATCGGCAGGACCATGATCTCCCGCCCGGCCAGGACAGCGATCGGGAGGGGCAGGGTCACCGGGGGCACCGCTGGATCTGGAGGCGGCGTCCCGCCACACCCCAGCGCGAGTGCGACGCAGATCAGCGGCCGCATGCCGCGAGGCGTCACCCGTTCACCCAGCGTGGCGAGCGCCCCTCGATGGAGGCGCGCACTCCCTCCTGCGGATCACGCAGCGCCATGAGCTCTCGCAAGTAGAGGTTCTCCACTTTGTATAGCGCTTCCTCATAGGTCGTGTAGTACGCTTCGAGCTGGGCACGCTTCGCCAACTGGAGCACCGGGCCCGACGGTTCGGTCAGTCGCTCCACGAAGCGGTCCAGCTGTTCCTCGAACAGCGCGTCGGCCCACACCCGAGCCACGATGCCATGCCGTTCGAGCTCGGTCGCAGAGATGTCATCGCCGAGCAGGATCCACTCCATGGCCTTGCGCCGTGGCGCGACCCGCGGGAGCACCACACACGCGAGCGGCGGGATGATGCCCAGGCGAATCTCTGGCAGGGCGAAGACCGCCGACTCGCGCGCTACGATCAAATTGCACCCCAGCGCAAGCTCGAACCCGCCACCGCGAGCGGCGCCGTCGACGGCGGCGACCAGAATCACGTCGAGCATGCGCAGTGTCTCGAACACGCGATGGAACACATGTAGGAGGCGAGTGACTCGATCAGGGGCGAGATCTTCCGCATCGATGCCGTCGCAGAACGCCTTGCCGGCACCCCGGATCACCAGCACCTTCGTCGCCGGGCGATTGCGGACGTCGAGAAGCTGCGCGTTGAGCTCCTCAAGGAGCTCGATATGGAGAAGATTCCGCTCAGGGCGATCGAGAGTCAGCGTGGCGACGTCGTCGTCGCGCGTCACTGAAACGGATCCAGCCGTCAAGAGCACCTCCAGGCGTCGGCGGGAAAGCTACATAGCGCTTCGTGGGATGCGAAGGGTCAGCCCGGCGGGGGGGGGGCAGCTCGGCGACGGTCAGACCGTCCGACCGCCGTCGACCACGAGCACCTGCCCGGTCATGTGGCGGGCGGCGTCGGAACAGAGAAATGAGACGACTCGGGCCACGTCCTCCGGTTCCGCCAGTCGGCCGAGCAGCGACTGCTTCTCCGCTCGCTCGCGGACCTCTGGCGGCAGCGCGGCAAACAGCTCGGTACGGACGAAGCCCGGCGCCACCGCGTTCACGTTGACGCCCGACGGCCCGAATTCCACAGCCGCTGCTCGCGTGAGCCCGATGAGCGCCGCCTTGGATGCCGCGTAGTTGGCAACGCCAAAGCTCGGGTGCAGCGCCTGATGGCTCGCGATGTTGACGATCTTGCCGAACCGCTGCGCGCGGAGCGACGGCGCCGCCACCTGCATCATGTTGAAGGCACCGGTGACGTTGGTCGCGAGCACCTCGTCCCATGCCTCATTGGCAAGCCGCCACAGCGCCCCGTCTCGATGAATCCCCGCGTTGTTGACCACGTAGTGCACACCACCGAGCCGCCGCTTGGCTTCCGCCACGAACTGCCCGACTTGCTCCCGGTCGCGCACGTCGCACGCGTCGCAAAACACCTCCGCGCCCGCCGCCCGAAGTGACGTCTCGGTGAGCAGGGCCTGGGCAGCAACGTCCCGGCCGGATAGATGGATGTAGTTGAACGCGACGGACGCGCCCTGTTTTGCGAACTCCAAGGCGATCGCGCGGCCAAGCCCCGTCGCCCCGCCCGTGACTACCGCGACGCGATCTCGAAACGGAGCACCGGACCGTACCTCGTCTGGCGCCTCTTTGACCACGGTGCCGCCGGATCCCTCACGGCTGAAGGAAGTCAGGGTTGGAGCCTCACCGCCGAAGCGGGACGAACGTATCCGAACATGAGACCGCGCGCAAACCGACCGGACCGCGCTCGCTACCGCGCTGCCGCCTGCCAACGGTAGATGGCTCGCACATTGAGCGGGAACCATTCCTCGTAGTTCCCCCACTCGGCATACGGAGCGAGCTTCACACGCTCGGCCGCCTCCTCCTCCGACCACCCTCGCTCGATCGCGTTGGCCACGGCTTCGCGCAGGTCCCTGTAGTAGGCCACCTGCCGTTCGATCGAGCCACGGTCGCCGGTGGGGCCGTGCCCAAAGGCGATGGTCTCGAACCCGAGCTCGAGAAGACGCTCGAGCGACTCGAAGAAGTCCGGAAAGTAGTAGTCGGGGAGATCTCGATACCCCATGCGGTCGTTGCTGACGAAGTCGACCGCAAACGCAAGCCGCTCCTCCGGAAGGTACGTGACGACCATGTTGTCGCTGTGGCTGCGACCGAGGTAGTGCAATTCGACGATCCGTCCACCGAAGTGCAGCGTGAGCGTGCTCGTGAAGGTCAGATCGGGTGGTGGCAGGTCGGTGTCTCCTGCCTCCGCGATCCGTGGAGCTGCGTTCGCATGCGCGACGATCGGAATGGCCCCACCGAAGCTCTTTCTCAGCACGTCCGCCCCACTCGCGTGGTCGGCATGGTGGTGACTGTAGACGATTGCACGCAACGGCTTGCCCGGTGCGAGCCGTCGGATCTCCTCCGCGAACCGCTGCGCGGCCACGGTCGAGATCGGATCGACGGCCACGACACCGTCGTCGGTCACGACAACGAGGCTCTGGTGGGACTGCCACCGGAAGAGATGGACGCCGTCGGCCAACGGCGTCGCCTCGAACTCTGGTGCCTGCGCTTCGCTCGTCCCGATGAGGAGGCCGAGAGCCAGAACCGGAGCTGCATAGAACGAGTGCATCGCGCCCTCACGCGTTGATTCTCTCACTAATGCTGCGTCGCGGGCCGCCCACCCACAAGGCGGTGGCCGCCAGCTCCGTGTAGCGACGTCCGGATCTCGCGAGGGCTTACGCTTCCTCGAAGCCGAGTCCCCAGCGAATCAGCGAGACCGGGAGCCCGCCATAGGCGAGCACGGCCTCGTGAAAGTCACGAAGCGAGCGGCCCCCATCCACGTACGCGGCACGGAGCGCCAGCAGCTCTCGCCGACCGACGGCGTATGACAGCGCATACGCAGCTTCCCCACAGTATCGCCGGACCTCCGCGTCGGCGTGCTCTGGCTCGAGGTGGATCCTCTGGACCAGCATGTCCACCGCTTCCCCGAAGGTCGTACCGCGGGTGTGCAGGCCCACGTCGAGGAGTATCCGAACGGCGCGGAACAGGAGGTGCACGCGCTGGAAGAAGCGCTGCTCCTTCGTCTGGTAGAAGCCCTCCTCGCCCATCATTTCTTCGCAGTAGAGCGCCCACCCCTCCACCGTGACAGGGGACAACAGGTTGCGACGCACTTCGGACCGGCTCGCCTGGCCCCGAAGGACCTGGAGGTGATGCCCGGGATAGCCCTCGTGGAGTGCCGTCGCGGCGATTTCGTGGATGCAGTGATCCCGCAGCAGGCGGTCGTGGGCGCCGGGCTCCTGGTCTGGGACCGTCACGTAGAACCAGCCGACTCGATCGCGCGCGTACGGCCCGGGTGGCTGGTAAGCGGCGCGCGGAATGAGCGGACGCATGAACGACGGTGTCGGCACGACTTCGAGCGGCTCGTCGGGCAGAGCGGCCAGATCATGCTGCTCGACGAAGTCCCGCGCGCGAGCCATCTCGCGGGCGTAGGCACCGACCAGATCGGTAGTCGCCGGATGGTCCTGGCGGAGACGATCTGCCACCTGCTGCCACGAGCGGCCTCCCAACGCCTCGGCCTGCTGCGCGAGCTCGGTCTCGACTTCCTCGACCAGCGTGAGTCCGTACCGCCACAACTCGGGTGCCGTCGCGCGCAAGGCATGCTGGTGGTGCAACCGGAAGTTGAACGCGTCTTCGCCGATGGCGAACGTTCCCTCCCCGGCCTCGCGCCACTGATCCAGGTCCGTGTCAAAGGCATCGAGAGCGATGCGAGCATCTTGAGCGGCAGGGGCAAGCACCGGGTACAGCGCTGCCAGCTCTGCGACGAGCGCTCGCCCTCCATCCAGCACTCGAGCCGCGGTGCCGGCGAACAGTGGGACCGGGCGTACGAGGGCTTCACGCGCATCGTCGAGGAGTGCGGGCACGTCGGCCAGCCGGCTGGCCAAGGCGCCGACCCGCGCGTCGGGAGTGTAGTCCTGGCGTACGAGGAGGTAGTGGAGCCCACCGAGAAGATGCGTGAGATAGAACTCGGGATTCGTGGCCTGCGGCTGTTCGCGCTCGTAGCGGACCAGCGTCATCCGTAGATCGTCGAGCAGGGCTGTGCGGTCAATCTCCTCTTCGAGCGCCGCCACGTCGATTTGCTCGAGTGCTCCGCTCATCGACCGCAGGGCCGCCAGGTGGGGGCGTATCTCTTCCGCGGAGAAGCGACCGTATCGCCCGTCGTGCGCCGTCACACCCGCGGCCGTCGCATCGACCGGGTCGAGATGCCACTTCAGCTCGAGCGCAGACCGGGCGAGTGCGTCAAGCTCGCTGCTCAAGGGCGCCTTCAGCAGTCTCGCCGCGCGCCGCACGGATCAGCTGGTGGCACTCGGCCTCGGTGAGCACGCGGTCCGTGCGCTTCGCCACGTCGAACAGGGCTCGCTGTGCCACGGCATCGTCGGGATCGTAGCCATGCTCGGCGAGCCAGTACTTCACGTTGGACAGCCCGGAAACGGGCGAAATCTCGATGAGCTGCTTGAGACCGAAGAGGCCGGCAGGCACCGAGCTGTACACGCGGTCGGCGAGCCAGTCGTCGCCCTTCTTCTTGGCCTTGATGATTGCCGCCGCGTGCACTCCTGTGCCGGTGCGAAAGGCGTCACCACCCAGCACCGGATAGTTCGCTGGGAGCGGCACCCCGATGCTCCGCGCGGTGAGCTCGCAGTATTCCCGCAGCTTCGAAACGTCGTGCCTGTGTGTTCCGAGGAGGACCAGGTTGACGATGAGCAGGTCCATCTCGGCGTTGCCGACGCGTTCACCTACTCCAAGCGCGGTTGCGTGCACGCGATCGACACCGGCCTCGATGGCAGCGAGACAGTTCACGAGGCCGAGGCCGCGGTCGCGGTGGCCGTGCCAGTCGATTTTGACGTCCTCACCGGACGGCTGCACGATCTCCTGGTTGACGAACCGTACGAGGGCACGCACCCCCGCCGGCGTGGCGTGCCCGACGGTGTCTGCGAGACAGATGCGCCGCGCCCCCCATCGGATCGCGTTTCCGTAGAGCGCGACGATGGTCTCGGGGCGAGCACGCGTCGTGTCTTCCGTCACATACATGACTGGCAGGCCCTCGCGCACCGCGAACGAGACTGCCTCTTCGGAGACCCGAAGCATTCGCTCGAGCGTCCAGTCCTCCGCATACTGGCGGATCGGCGAGGAACCGATGAACGTTGCGGCCTCGATCGGGATGCCGACCTCTTGCGACACACGCACGATCGGCTCGACGTCCGCCACTACCGTGCGGGCGGCGCAGTTCGGCGCGATCGGCAGTTTCTGAGCGACGATCTCCTTCGCGAGTGCTCGCACCGATTCGACGACTCGCGGCCCCGCGCCTGGCAGGCCGAGGTCGGCCGCGACGATGCCGAGGTCGGCCATCAGTTGCAGCAGCTCTACCTTGGCCTCGATCGGCGGGTCGACCGCCGAGGGGGACTGCAGCCCGTCGCGCAGGGTCTCGTCGTTGAGATCCACGGTTGCCCCAGACCAATCGAAGTCGGCGCGATGGTTCCAGTCGTGGATCAGCTCGTGCGCTTGCATAGCGGGAAGCTCGCCCGGCCATCGAGGGGCGTCAAGGCAGGACGCACGCACGTCGGACCACCACACCGCCAGCGCCGACTCGCGAGCGCGCAGCCGACGTAGACCGGGAACGGCTCTCCGGCATACTATGCATCGTGGACTCGATCATCGCGGCCCTGTTGGCCGATCCTTCCCTGCAAGCGGCCCGTGCCCGCCTCGAAGCCGAGGACGAGCAGACACTCGCGTGGCAGGCCGAGCTATCGGCGATTCCGGCTCCCACGGGGCAAGAGGAACATCGCGCTGCCCATGTGGCGGAGCAGTTTCGCGCGCTGGGTCTCGAAGTCCGCGTGGACGATGCAGGCAACGTACAGGCATGGCATGGCGCACCCGGCCCCGGAGCCATCATGCTCGCCGCGCACCTCGACACGGTCTTCGGCCCCGAGGTCGACGTCCGCGTCAACCATCGCGGCCGACGGCTCGAGGGCCCTGGCATCAGCGATAACGCGCGCGGCTTGGCGGCGCTCCTCGCGGTCGCCGATGCCCTGCGCGACGCACGGGTGGCGCTCGAACGGCCCGTCGCCTTTGTCGCCACCGTGGGCGAGGAGGGTGCCGGCGACCTCCGCGGCGTCAAGCATCTCTTCCACGTTCAGCGCGCCTCGCCGGCTGCTTTCATCGCGGTTGACGGAGCAGGGATGGACCGGGTCGCTCACCGAGCCCTCGCGTCAAAACGGGTGCGGGCGACCTATCGCGGGCCCGGAGGACACTCGTGGGCCGCCTTCGGAGTCGCGAACCCGGCCCACGCGGCCGGGGCCGCTGCCGGGAGCGTCGGAGCTTTTGACCTCCCCTCGCGGCCGCAGACGACGTGCGCGGTCGTGCGGCTCGGAGGGGGAACGGCACTCAATTCGATTCCGCAGGAGGTCTGGCTCGATTTCGACGTTCGGAGCGAGCATCCGCGCACGCTGCGCGACACCGATGCCCGCTTGCGCGAGGCCTTGACGCACGCCCTCGACGCGGAGAACCGGCGACGCGTGCCCGGGTCGATGCCATTGCGGCTCGAGCTCGCCACGCTCGGCGACCGCCCCGGCGGAACCACTCCGGAGGAGAGTCCGCTCGTCAGGGCAGCGGTTGCCGCGACGCGCGCGTTGGGGCGTGAACCGGAGCTCGCTGCGGCCTCCACCGATGCCAACGTACCGATCGCGCTCGGGATTCCCTCGGTGGCCTTGGGTGCTGGTGGGCGTGCGGGTGAGGCCCACCTGCCCACGGAGTGGTTCGAGAACGTCGATGGCCCGGCAGGTCTCTTCCGAGCCCTCCTCGTAACGACTGCGGCTGCCCGGTCCGACTGACGGACCTCAGCGGGCGCTCGCGAACTCGCCGCCGTCGACGACCAACTTTTCTACCGTGCGCTCCAGAACCTGCTGTGACTCGCCCACCACTGAGCGCCGCAGGATCGCTTTGTCGAGCTGAGAGCCTCGCCCCACGATGGCATGCTCGACGATGCTCCCCTTCACGACGCATCCGGCCTCGAGCGTCACGTTCGGGCCGATCGTCGAGTGCTCGATCGTCACTCCCTCTTCGATCCGCACCGGGGGAACGATCTTCGTTCCCGGAAAGTCGCGGTGTTTGGAGGTGCCACGGCCGCCGTGGCGAAGGAGATGTTCGTTCGTTTCGAGCAGCGTGGCGACTTTGCCACAATCGTACCAACCCTTCACTTCCGCCGTTCGAATACGCTTCCCGTGATCGATCATGTACTGGAACGCGTCGGTGAGAAACCACTCGCCTTTGAGGCGCGGCTTCGTCAACGTATCGTCGATCCCTTCGAAGAGCGTCTGCCAGTCTCTGATATAGTAGAGCCCGATGTTCGCGAGCTTCGAGACCGGCTCGGCCGGCTTCTCGACGATCCGGGTCATGCTCCCCTTGCCATCGGTCACCACGACCCCGAATCGCTGGTAATCTTCGACTTCCTTCACCCAGATGATTCCGTCGGCGTCCGTCTTCCGTACGAGAGACAGATCGGCCTCGAACACCGTATCGACGAACACGATGAGCACGGGTTCGTCCACCCAGGGCTGTGCGAGCTTCACGGCGCCGGCCGTGCCGTCCTGCTCCTGCTGCTCCACGAACTGGGTACGTACGTCGTAGTGCGAGCTGATGTAGCTCTCTACGCCCTCCTTGAGGTGACCCGTGATGACGATCAGCTCGGTGGGCTCGAGCGGGAGGAGGAGGTCCATCACATAGTCGAGCACCGGTCGGCCGGCGACGCGCACGAGAGGCTTCGGCACTCGCTTGGTCAGCGGCAGCAAACGGGTCCCTTTGCCCGCCAGGGGGACGATGATCTTCATCCCTCACACTCTCCCGTATCGGTCTTTGATTCGCACGACGTCGTCGAGCTGGGGCGTGGACGCCTCGAGCAGGTCGGTCGGGGCTAGCGCTTCGAACTGATGGATCGTCCCGGGCTCGAGGTGCACCTGCGTGCCCTCGCGCATGCGGCGCTCGATCGTCGTTTCCTCTTCGAGAAGTCGAAGGATGATCTCGCCGCGGAGGACGTAGATGCTCTCGTCCTTCTGCTCATGGTACTGCAAGCTCAGGGCGTGGCCCTGCTCGATATGGAGGATTTTGCCGACGTAGCGACTCGTCAACGCCCACACGAGCTCGTACCCCCATGGCTTTTCGACCCGGTATGGCAATCTGGTCACGCGTCCTCCAGCGGGTGCAGCACGATCGACGACGGCGCGGTCACGCAGGCACGCTCGCACGCCCCACACCCCACGCACCCTTCTGGCAGGATCACGGGGCGCCCCCGGGAGTCCAGCTTGAGCGCACGCTCGCCGAGGGGACAGGCCCTGGCGCAGACCCCGCAGGTGACGTCCTGAAAGGCGATGCACCGCTCCGGAACCAGCTCTACCCAGCCCAGCTTGACGCCGTCCCACCCTGCCTCCGTCGGCAGCAACGCGCCCGTTGGACACGCAGTGATACAGGGCATGTCGGGACAGACGATACATGGCTGGCGCCGCGGGTCGAGGATCGGGGTTCGGGCAGCCAAGCCGGATTCGACCGGCGCGGGTGCGAGCGCACCAGGCGGACATGCCGCGATACAGTCCGCGCACCGTGTGCACGCCGCCAGGAACGCGATTTCGGGGAGTGCCCCGGGCGGTCGAATATAGCGAACGGGCGCGACACGTCGCTCCGCCCGCGCGCGCACCTCGTCGAGCAACCGACCGAGTGTGGCCCGGAAGAAGTGTCGACGCCCGTCCATCGTTGCACCCACGATCGACTCGCTCCGCGATCAGGACTCACGTCATCGAGCTGGCGCTCCAGGTGCTAATGTAACCCGGCCGTGGGGCACCTCGCCGCCGATCCGTCGCGCGTTCCTGCGGCCCGTGGCAGTGGCTGCGTCTCTCATCACAACACGTGCCGCTCACGGCTGCCGTCGCCGCTCGGCGCGCAGATGGGCGCAGACTCGCTGGACGAGGTGCCATGCCTGCTCCACATGTCGAGGCTCGGTGCGGATGTTGCCCACAGCGAGCCGCAGGGTGAACCGCCCGCTCAGCTCGGTGGACGACAGGAAGACGGGCCCTGCCGCATTGACGCCCCGGAGGAGCGCGCGGTTCAGGTCGTCTTCGTCTTCGCCATACTCCGAGCGGGCGCGGAAGCAGACGACACTGAACGGCACGGGGGCGACGAGGTCGAAGCGAGGATCGGCCTCGACCCAATCAGCGAACTCGCGTGCGAGTGCACAGTGCTGCCGAATCCGTGCTCGCAGGCCCTCGACCCCGAACGCCCGAATCACCATCCACAGCTTGAGCGCCCGGAAGCGTCGGCCGAGCTGGATGCCGTAATCCATGAGGTTGGTGACGCCGGCCTCGCCGGTCTCCAAATACGCCGGCACGACCGAGTAGGCGTCTCGAAGCTGGGCGGGATCCCGGACGAGAAGCACGGAGCAGTCGATGGGAGTGAAGAGCCATTTGTGAGGGTTCACCACGATCGAATCAGCCTCCTCCAGGCCTTCGAACGCGGGCCGCAACTCGGGACAGATTGCAGCCGCCCCACCATAGGCCGCATCGACGTGCATCCAGAGCCCCTCGCGGCGGCAGATGTCCGCTAGGGCCGGGAGGGGATCCACGCTGGTCGTCGATGTCGTGCCGGCGGTCGCCACGACGGCCAGGGGGCACTTACCCGCTCCGCGGTCGCGGGCGATGGCGCTGACGAGCTCAGCCGGATCGAGGCGATAGGCATCGTCGGCCCGCAGCCGACGTACGTGCTCCAAACCCAGCCCAAGCGTGAGCGCCGCCTTGTCTGCCGACGAGTGTGCGTGTTCGCTGGCGTAGACGACGAGGGGGGGCACCTCCGGTCGGCCGGCCAGCCCGCGGTTTCTGATGTCGAGGTCGGCCAATCGATGCCGTGCCGCGCCCAGCGCCAGGAGCGTGCTCATCGACGCCGTGTCATTGATGTGACCGTGAAACCCATCGGGCAAACCGAGCATCTGTCGGAGCCAGTCGCACACCAGCACCTCCAGCTCGGTGGACGCCGGCCCGGTGTGCCACAGCATCGTGTTGACGTTGAGCGCGGCGGCGAGTGTTTCTCCGAGAATGCCCGGACCTGAGCCCGACACCGCGAAGTAGGCGAAGAAGCCCGGGTGGTTCCAGTGAGTCACGTTGGGCTCGATGATTGACAGATAGTCGTCGAGCACCGTCGCGACCGGTTCGGCTCGCTCGGGAGGTGCAGGAGGGAGACGGCCCGTGACCTCCCCCGGGCTGATCGGGGGCGCCACGGAGAACCGTTCCACGTGTTCCAGGTAATCGGCCGCGAGGTCCGCGACGCGGTGCGCCGCCGCGCGGAACTCAGCGGGCTCGATGTCGCCAAGCCATCCGTCTGCTCTCTCGTCCATACGACCGCCGTCCGGTTTGTTCATCGGAGCCCCTACCGTCCCCTACCGCCCCTTGCCTATCAACCGTTGATTCGGGACATGTTACCTTGCGTGCGCCCGAGCACGAGGCGGACGGTGCGAAAGAGGAATCTGAAGCTCCCCTGCCCCTTCGCGAGTCGGAGCGGGGTCCCAGTACTGAAGCGAGTCGATCCGGCGATTTTCCTGCGCCGATACTTCACGCACTGCCTCGCGTGCGGGTTCTGCCGCGATCAGTGCTGCACCTACGGCGTCGATGTCGACCTCGAGACGGTGCAGCGGATCAACGAGCACGCTGACGATCTCGAACGGTTCTCGGGCATTCCACGCGATCAGTGGTTCAGCGGCGAGGTCGAGGCCGACGACGCGCTTCCGGGTGGCGGATCATGGCGCACGGGCGTGGCGAACGGGCGATGTGTCTTCCACAACCGGGGGAAACGGGGCTGTCTGCTCCATCTCTTCAGCCTCGACAAGGGTCTCGACTACCATCAGCTCAAGTCGATCGTAGACTGCCTCTTTCCGCTCACGTTCGACGATGACCTTCTCTGTCCGGCCGATGAGGTGGACGACGGGTCGCTCGTCTGCCTCGACACCGGTCCAACACTCTATCGTGGCGTGCGCGAAGAGGTTCGCTACTATTTCGGAACGGCCTTCATCGAGGCCCTCGATCGGATGGAGGCATGGGTCCGCGAGCGGAATGCCTGATTGAACCGGCGCCGCGCCCCTACTCGCCGATGACCTTCACGAGGACGCGCTTGGGGCGCCGGCCGTCGAACTCCCCGTAGAAGATCTGCTCCCACGGCCCGAAGTCGAGCCGGCCTTTGGTGATCGCGACGACGACCTCGCGCCCCATGATCTGACGTTTGTGGTGCGCATCTGCGTTGTCCTCGCCGGTTCGATTGTGGTGGTAGCGCTCCGGGCTCGCGTCGAACGGCGCGAGCGACTCGAGCCAGCGCTTGTAATCATCATGAAGACCGGGCTCGTCGTCGTTGATGAAGACACTGGCCGTGATGTGCATGGCGTTGACGAGGCATATCCCCTCCTGCACCTCGCTCTCACTTACTGCGGCAGCTACCTCGTCGGTGATGTTCACGAAGTCCATGCGAGTCGGCACGTTGAA
>JBDHCY010000080.1:0-13620 GCA_039591795.1 Gemmatimonadota bacterium
TTGAAGCTGGTCACGCGCCTCGGCGTCCCTCCCTCGGCCGGCATGACCCAGAGATCCTCCTGGGTGGTCTCCCGGTTCGAGGAAAACACGATCTGCGATCCGTCTGGCGACCACCGCGGCCCATACTCGCCACTCGGCCACTCGGTGAGTTGCCGTGCCTCGCCACCCGAAGCGTCCATCACCCACAGATCGTCAGAGCCGCCCCGATTGGAGACGAACAGCACCTGCGAACCGTCCGGCGAGAACCGCGCCTGATTCTCGTTCAGCGGACTCACGGCGAAAGGCGTGGGCTCGCCGCCGGCGAAGGGCACGGACCAGACGTCGCTGCTGCCACTTCGGTCTGACGTGAACAGGATCGTGGCCCCGTCCGGGGACAGAGCCGCACCGAAAACGAAGAACCCCGGCCACTCGACGAGCATCCGCGGCTCGCCGCCGTCCGGCGCCGTCACCCCAAGCCCCCCCTCACGCTGACTTCGTGTGTAGTAGATGGTCCGGCTGTCAGCCGACCACTCGGGGGCGCTCTCGAAGGCCAGGTCGTTGGTCACACGCAGGGCCGGCCCGCCCTCTGACGGCACGATCCAGATGTCCCACTGCCCGCCGCGGTCGGACACGAAGGCGATCCAGCGGCCGTCCGGCGACCACTTGTGTCCCTGATCGTTGCGCACGTCACTCGTGAGCTGGCGCAGCTCGCCCGTCTCGACATCGGCCGTCCACAGGTCCAAAGTACCCGTGCGACGTGAGACGAACACCAGGTGCCGGCTGTCCGGCGACCACATGTTGTGCGTCGGAACCGCGTTCTCGAGCCCCTCCGTGGTGAGCTGGCGCGCCGGCCCTCCGGCGAGGTCCTGCACCCAGATGGTGCCCTCGCCGCCCCGGTGCAGGTCGAACGCCACCTTCGATCCGTCGGGCGAGGCCACCGCATACTGGTTGCCCCCCTGCGGCGGCACGAGCAGGCGTGCCGGCCCGCCGTCCAGCGGCGCCACCATGGTGTGGAGGTCACCTATTCCCTGGCGATAGAACACGACGCCGCTGCCGTCGGCCAACCAGCTGGCCGGCGCGTCGTTCCCGGGCCCGGACGTCAGCTGCTGCGGCTCACCTCCCTCACTTGGCACCACGAACACGTCGTAGTCGGGCGACTCCGCTCCATAGGCGATCCAGCGCCCGTCGGGTGACCAGACCGGGCCGAAGTCCCACGTCCCGCGCGACAATCGCAGGGGATTACTGCCGTCGGCATTGGCCACGTGGATGACCGATTGCCCGTCCACGGGCTGCGACCAAGCCAGCCGGGTGCCGTCCGGCGAAGGGGCCGGGTTGAACGGATCACCGCCGGCATTCCCGACGATCTCGGTGTACGTGAGGGCCGGCCCGTCGTCACCGCGCGGGCACGCGGTGACTGCAAGGACCAGGCAGGGCATCAAGACTCTGCGGATCATGAATGTCCCTCAGGACGAGGTGGTGGCTCGGGCGACGGCGTCACGAATGCCGTCGCTGATCTGCGGGATCGCGCCGTCAATGGCGTCGAACAGGTCGCCGCTCAGATCGAGATCGAAGCTCTGGCTCCAGATCTGCTCGATGGTGCGCGGATTGGTGAGCTGGAGGGTGATGCGCAGCCGCTGCCCCGCGCGGAACACATTGCCCTCGAGGATGGCGCCGACATTGAGATCCTGCGCCACGTCGGCCGCTGGCTTGGGCGCGGTCTTGTACACCTCCATGGCGGAGCTGGGCGCCACCGTGACGCCCGCGATCTGGCCCAGCGACACGATCAGCTGCGTGTGCAGGGCCTCCACGAGATCGCCATCCTGTCCCGAAACGTCCGCCAGCGGCAGCACCGCCATGCGTTCCGGGCCCGGCGCGCTGCCGCCCGCGAAGGCGACGTACCCGCCCACGCCCGCCAGGGCGATCACCGTTGCGGCGATTGCGCCGATCAGCAGCCGCCGGCTCTTTTGCGGGCGGCGTCCGGCGCGCGTAACGCGCATGGGCCGGGTGTGGGTCGGGGTCACGCCGCCACTCGGCGTCGCGAGGGCTTCGAGCTGGTGGAGGATCTCCTCGGCCGACTGCCAGCGGTCGGCCGGGTTCTTCTCGAGGCACCGCATGATGAGTTCGGCGAGCGCCTGCGAGACGGCCGAACGCACCTCGGTGATCTCGGCTGGCGGCTCGAGGACGTGCGACGACAGCACCGCCTGCGCGGTCTTGCCTCCGAACGGCGGTTTGCCCGCCAGCAGTTCATAGCCCAGCACACCGAGCGAGTAGATGTCGGACCGGTGATCCACCTGCTCCTCGCCCATGGCCTGCTCGGGCGACATATAGGTGGGCGTCCCGACCGCCACTCCGACGGTCGTGAGCTTCTCGCCGCCCGCGCTGCTCACCGCCTTGGCGACGCCGAAGTCCATGACCAACGCATGCCGGCCCGAGAGCATCACGTTGTCGGGCTTGATGTCGCGGTGCATGACGCCTTGCGCGTGGGCGTAAGCCAGGGCATCGGCCACTTCGCGCAGGATCCGCACGGCGTCGTGGACCGGCATCGGCCCGTCCCGATCGACCTTCGTCCGCAGGGACTCGCCGTCGACGAACGGCATCACGTAATAGAGGAAACCCTTCGTCTCGCCCGAGTCATGGAGGGGCAGCACATGTGGGTGCTGCAGTTGGGCGACGATGCGGATCTCGCGCGGGAACCGGTCGGGCCCAAGCGCCGCGGCCAGCTCTGGACGGAGGACCTTGATGGCGACCTGGCGGTCGTGCTTCAGGTCCCTCGCAACGTAGACGGTGGCCATGCCCCCCGAGCCCACCTCGCGCTCGATCTCGTAATGGCCCTTGAAGGCGGCCTGGAGGCGTTCGAGGGGGGTCGGCACGGCGCTGCCCGTCCCTACCCCGTCCGCGCGACGCAGTCGATCTCGACCCTCGCGTTCTTGGGGAGCGTCCGCACCGCAACCGTCGAGCGCGCCGGCCGGTGCTCGCCGAAGTGCCGCTCGTACACCGCGTTCATCGCGGCAAAATCGGCCATGTCGGCGAGATAGACCGTCGTCTTCACCACCAATCGCATCTCGGAGCCCGACGCCTGGAGCACTTCGTTCAGATTCGTGAGCACCTGCTCCGTCTGCCCCCCAATGTCCTCACCCACGAGCTCCATCGTCTGGGGATGGAGCGCGATTTGCCCGGCGGTGAACACCCAACCGCCAGCGACCACGGCCTGGCTGTACGGACCGATGGCCTCCGGTGCGGCCTCCGTGTCGATGCGCTGCAGTTCCACCATTAGAAAAGCCCCTCGATGGTGCCGTCGCTGTGCACCCGCATCCGCTCGGCGGCGGGCGACTTCGCGAGCCCCGGCATGGTCATGATGTCTCCCGCGAGCGCCACAACGAACCCGGCGCCGGCGGAGGGATAGAGATCGCGCACCTGGAGCCGAAAACCACTCGGCGCTCCGAGCAGCGTCGGGTTGTCGGAGAACGAATACTGCGTCTTCGCCATGCATACCGGCGTGCCGCCAAGCCCAAAGGCATCGAGCTGTTTGATGGCACGCTCCGCCGGAAGCGTGTAGTCGACCCCGTCCGCCCCGTAGATCTCGCTCGCGATCGTCTCGATCTTTCCCTTGATCGGCAGCGTCTCGTCGTAGAGCGGCTTGAACGCGCTCTCTTGCTCGAGCAGCTCGAGAATCGCCCCGGCCACTTCCATGCCTCCCTCGCCCCCCTTCGCCCAGACGTCGCAGAAGACCATGCGCACTCCCTCAGTGGCGCAGGCGGCCTGCACCGCCTCGACCTCTCCCGGCGCGTCGCTCACGAACCGATTCAGGGCGACGACGACGGGCACACCGAACTTGCGCACGTTCCGAACGTGGCGGCGGAGGTTGGCCACCCCACGCTCGACCGCGGAGGCGTCGGGCGTGCCGAGCGCGTCCTTCTTCACGCCGCCATGCATCTTGAGCGCCCGCACGGTCGCGATGACCACCGCGACCTCGGGAACGAGCCCCGCGGACCGGCACTTGATGTCGAAGAACTTCTCCGCTCCGAGGTCGGCACCAAAACCGGCCTCGGTGAGCACCAGGTCGGCGGTGGCCAATCCGAGCCGGGTCGCGAGGACCGAGTTGCATCCGTGCGCAATGTTCCCGAAGGGCCCGCAGTGGACGAACGCGGGCCCGCCTTCGAGCGTCTGCACGAGGTTGGGCATCAGCGCGTCGCGAAGGAGCATGGCCATGGCGCCGGCCGCCTTGAGGTCGGACGCGCGCACGGCTTCCTTGGCACGCGTGGCACCGACGACAATCCGTCCGAGCCGCTCTTCGAGATCTTCCGGCCCGGTGGCGAGTGCCAAGATCGCCATCACCTCGGATGCCGGCGTAATCACGAAACGGTCTTCCCGCGGCGGCCCACCGCTCAGCGCACCGAGCCCGGCCACCACGTGACGCAGCGCTCGGTCGTTCATGTCCATCGTCCTGGGCCACGTGATCCGCCGCTGGTCGAACCCGAGCGCGTTCCCGTGGTGGACGTGGTTGTCGAGCATTGCCGAGAGCAGGTTGTGGGCGCTGCTGATGGCGTGGAAATCGCCGGTAAAATGGAGATTGATGTCCTCCATCGGGACGACCTGCGCGTAGCCGCCGCCTGCCGCGCCCCCCTTGATGCCGAACACGGGCCCGAGTGAGGGCTCGCGGATGCACGCGGCTACCCGATGGCCCTGGCGCCGCAGCGCCTGGGCGACCCCGATCGTGACCGTCGACTTCCCTTCGCCGGCCGGCGTGGGGTTGATGCCGGTGACGAGCACCAGCCGACCGCGCGGCGGACGGCGCTCAAGCGCCGCGAGCGACACCTTCGCCTTGTGCTTTCCATAGTGCATGAGCTCGTCGTCGTCGAGCTCGAGCTCGGCCGCCACGTCTCGGATGGGCCGCAGGGTCGCTGCTTGAGCGATCTCGATGTCCGACGGCACAGCGTTGGGTGGACTCACAATCGGGAAACCTCCTGGGCGCCCGCCATCCGGGCGCCGAAGCAGCGGCGCGCGTTCGCGCTGGTCTGCGTGGCGAGTGCCTCCGGCGTGACGCCGCGTACCTCGGCGACGCGACGCGCCACCGCCGCGACCCACGCCGGCTCGTTGCGTCGCCCGCGGTGCGGCACGGGCGAGAGATACGGTCCGTCAGTCTCTACGAGCAACCGGTCCTCGGGCACGGCACCGATCCAGGCATCCCCCGCCCAGCTCCGAAAGGTGACCATGCCACTGAACGAGACGTACGCGTCCCGGGTCAGCGCCACCTCGAGGAGCGCGTCCCCGCCCGCGAACGAATGCAGCACACAGACGGCGTCTGGTGGCGCGTCGGTCACCATCGCGGCCACGTCGGCCTCCGCATCGCGAGCATGGATCACAACCGGCCTGCCGACCTCCGCGCTCAGGGCGAGCTGCGCGGCGAACGCGTCGCGCTGCGCTGGTCGTGGCGAGTGGTCGTAGTGGTAGTCGAGACCAGTCTCACCCACGGCGACGACTTCTGGAGCTGTGAGCAGCTCACGAATGCGAGCGGCGGCATCACCGCTCCACTCCCGTGCCTCGTGCGGATGCACTCCGGCGGTCGCCGAGAGTCGCGAATCGGCTCGCGCCAGCGCGACCGCCCGTTCGCTCGCCGCCACCGACTCCCCCACCACGACAATGTGTCCCACCTTGGCCGCTTCCGCCCGTTCGACGACCGCCGTGCGGTCGGCGTCGTATGCCGGGTCGCCCAGGTGGCAGTGGGAGTCGACGAGCACGCTAGGCGGGCTCGGCGGGTGCCGCCAGGGTCCTCGCCCCGCGGGCATCTGCCCCGGGCCACCGTCGCTCGATCCGGAGCAGCACCGGCGACGCAATGTAGATGGACGAGAACGTTCCCGTGAGCACGCCGAAGAACAGCGACGCGGCGAACGCCTTGACCACCGCGCCTCCGAGCAGAAGGATCGCGAGGAGCGCAGCGAGCGTCGTCCCTGACGTGACCACGGTGCGTGGAAGCGTCTCGTTGATGCTGCGGTTCAGGATCGCATCGAAGTTGTCGCGTTTGTACTTGCGCAGATTCTCGCGCACGCGATCGAAGATCACGATGGTGTCGTTCAGCGAGTACCCGACGATCGTGAGGAGCGCCGCCACAACCACGAGGCTCACCTCGATCCGCGTGTAGGCGAGAAACGCGAACGTGGCAAGGATGTCGTGCACGGTGGCGAGCACGGCCGCGAGTCCGAAACGCCATTCGAAACGGAAGGCGAGATAGGCGAGCACCGCGAGGAACGAGAAGAGGACCGCCGAGATCGCCTTCTGGCGCAGCTCGCCGCCCACCTTCGGCCCCACCGCTTCGGTACGCAGCACGGTGAATTGGTCGGCGCCGAACGCGGTGGTGAGCGCATTGCTCACCGCCGCCGCCACGGCCTGCGTGTTCCCCGTGGGATCGGACGCATCTCCGGCATCGAGCCGGGCACGAATCACGTACGCGCGCTCCGACCCGTACGTCTGGATCTCCGCGCCGGTGAGCCCAGCGCTGACCAGTGCGGCGCGCACGTCACCGATCGGGACCGTCTCGCTGGCCTCGACCTGTACGAGCGTACCGCCGGTGAATTCGATGCTGAAGTCCAGACCGCGCAGCACGGCGAGGAGAAGCCCCGGCACCGTGAAGACGGCCGTGATGACGAGCGCGATACGGCGGAAGCGAAGAAAATCGAAGCTCGCGTTCGCGAAGAGACGCATGTCAGATACTCAGCGTGGTGAGGGCCGGGCGCCGTTGCATCCAAATCATGAACAGCGTCCGAGTCACGAAGATCGCCGTGAACATCGACGCCAACACGCCGGTGACCAGGGTGATGGCAAACCCCCTGACGGGGCCGGTGCCGAATTGGAACAGGAAGAGTGCCGTGATGACCGTCGTGACGTTGGAATCCACGATCGCCGACATGGCGTGCTGGAAACCCTCGTCCACGGCGGTGCGGACCGACTTGTTGAATGACAGCTCCTCGCGGACGCGCTCGAAGATGAGGATGTTGGCATCTACGGCGATGCCGATCGACAAGACGAGACCCGCGAGACCGGGAACCGTGAGGGTCGCACCGAATGCCGCCAGCCCACCCATCACCAGCAATCCGTACACAGTGAGCGCCCCGATGGCGAGCACCCCGGCAGCTCGGTAGTACGCCAGCATCACGATGACCACGAGGCCAACCGCAACCGCGCCGGCGGTGCGCGCCTTCTCGATCGAGTCGCGCCCCAGTGTCGGCCCGACAGTGCGCTCTTCGACGATCGAGAGCGGTGCGGGCAGCGCCCCGGCCCGGAGCACGAGCGCCAGGTCTTGTGCCTCCTGGATGGTCGCACTCCCGAGCTCGATTTGTCCGTTCGAGCCGATCTGGCTCCGGATCACCGGCGGCTGGCTCACGACGCGCCCGTCGAGGATGATCGCCATGTTGTTGCCGATGTTCTGCGCGGTCTCTCGCGAGAATCGACGACCGGCCGACCGGGTGAGCTCGAACTGCACGATCGCCTGGTTGAACGTGTTATCGAACTGCGCCCGGGCGTCGGTCAGTGCTTCTCCGGTGACGATCGCTCTGGCGCTCACGACATAGAACGGCCGGAAGCTCGTTGCCGCGCTCGAGATCGGCTCGGCGCCCCAATGCCACTCGTACCCGCGCGGCATGAGCCGCTCGACCTCCGGCAAACGGAGCAGACTGTCCGCCAACGGCACCCGCTCCTCGGGTACGAGATACTCGCCCGGAAGCTGGCCGGCGAAGAGCAGTGACGACAGGGGACCTGGCTCGTTCATCAGGGCCCCGGTGTCGGCGGCTGCGGTGTCTGCCGTCGTCGTGTCGCCTTGCGTCGCGCTGTCGCCCTGGGCCGCGGTCGTGTCTCCGCCGAGGAGTCGCTCCACGGCTGAGATGCCAGTCGGTGTCCCTGCCGTCGCGGTAGTGACCCCGGCGCGCCGGAGGGCCGCATCCATCGCGGGAAGCGCACCCCGGAACAGACCCTGCATGTCGGTGATCTTGAACTCGAGGAAGGCGGCCCGCTGGACTACCTGTTTGGCTCGGTCGGGATCGGAGATCCCCGGGAGCTCGACGACGATCCGCGCTTCACCGACTTTCTGGACGACCGGCTCGCGCGTCCCCAGCTCGTCGATGCGCTGCCGGATCACCGTGAGGGCGCGATCGATCGCGTCGGCGGGGTTCGGGACGGACCGCTCGCTTTGGTCGATCTCGAGCCCGAGGTGGATGCCGCCCTGCAGGTCGAGCCCGAGGGCGAGGGGGACACGCGTCATCACCGTGTCGTACATCCGGCCGGAGGCGGGGTCGAACCCTCGAACCCGCTCGCTGCGAGGGACGAGGGCATACACGCAGCCGGCGGCGAGGAGTCCGATGACGATCAGGCGGGTACGGATTGTCTGGAACATAGCCTCGATAGCTAGTCAGAAGTTGGCGTTGCCGTCAATGCGCGCCGCGCGGCCCGCGCGTCGCTGGCCAGCTGCGCCGCGAGCGCCGCGGGGTCGTCGAACGCCCGAACCGCGCGCAGTCGCGTCGCCCACTCGATCTTCACAGGGGCATCATAGAGGTCGCCGTTGAACTCGAACAAGTGGGCCTCGAGCACCCGAGCGTGCTCCCCGAAGGTGGGCCGGGGCCCGACGTTCATCATCGCCTGGTGGCGCCCGCCCCGCCATTCCACCCACCCGGCGTAGACGCCGTCCGGCGGGAGGAGCTTCCGCGGATCGGGAAGGTGCACGTTGATCGTCGGTACACCAAGCCCCCGGCCGCGGCCCGCTCCGCGCGCCACGCGCCCGATCGCGCTGTAGCGCCGCCCGAGCCCTGCGGCGGCCCCCTCAAGGTCGCCGCTCGCCACGGCATCGCGGATACGGGCCGACGAGACTGGCCGACCCCTGACCTGCATGGGGTCCACCCGGTGTACGCCAAACCCGTGCTCGCGCCCGAGACGAACGAGGAGATCGACATTCCCTTTTCGGCGCCGTCCGAACCCGTGATCGTGGCCCGTGACGAGGGCCCGAATGGCGAACCGACTCAGGAGAATCTCGGTCACGAACGCCTCCGGCGCCAACCGGGCCAGCTCGGGCGTGAAGGGCAGCACTGCCACCCGGTCGATCGGCGACTGGGCGAGCAGCTCGAGGCGCTCGGCGAGCGACGTGAGGAGCCGAGGAGCCACCTCTGGATTCACTACCTCCAGGGGATGCGGCTCGAACGTGACGAGGAGCGCGGGCACGCCGAGCGCGCGGGCCCGCTCCCCCGTCTTCTCGAGCACGCTCCAGTGCCCGCGGTGCAGGCCGTCGAACGACCCGACCGTCGCCACGGCGCCGTCCGGTGCGGCACTCATGGATCGGCGAGAATGACGCGAGGCTTGAGCGACACGCCGTCCGCCTCGGCAATGCCGACGAGCCGATCGGTGACAAACAGCGTGACGGTGGCCTCGACGCCGGTCGCGGGAACCGGCCGGCCGTGCCGCAGGGCCTCCCACTCCCCGGCCGACAGATCGCGGCGGGGCCACCCATCGGCGAGCGGCTCGGGCGCCTGCAGTCGTTCGGGAGTGAGATCATCAGCCGGCACGGCGTCGTCGACGTGGAACGGTCCCACACGAGTGCGATGGAGCGCCGCGAGGTGGGCGCCGCACCCGAGCCGCTCACCCACGCTCCGCGCGAGCTCGCGCACGTAGGTCCCGCTCGAGACTTCGGTCTCGAAACGGGCGTCGGGCGGGGACCACTCGAGCAGCACCATGCGATGCACAGTCACGGGAACGGCGGCGAGCGCCACCGCTTCCCCGCTCCGCGCCCGCCGATAGGCTCGCCGTCCCCCGATCTTCTTCGCCGAGTAGGCGGGGGGAACCTGTTCCCGAAGGCCCTTGAGCGCGGTGAGCGCCTCCCCAACGGCCTTGGCGGTGCAATCACGCCACCGTTCGGAGGTCGCCGTGGGCGTCCCAGTCGGATCGTCGGTGTCGGTGGTCGTCCCCATCCGCATCACGCCGACGTATGCCTTCTGCCACCCAATGCCGAGGCGGGCGAGCCGGGTCGTGCGTCCCACGAGCAGGACGAGGAGACCCGACGCGAACGGGTCGAGGGTGCCAAGGTGGCCGATGCGACGCAACCCGAGCGCGCGGCGTGCGCGCACGACGGAGTCGTGCGAGCTCGGCCCGGATGGCTTGTGAATGAGGGCGACGCCGTTCAGGCCTCCTCCCCCTCGGCGTCGCGCCGCAGCTCGCCCAGGAGCTCCTCGATCCGTTGCGCGTGCTCCAGCCCGTGGTCGGCCTCGAAGCGGAGCGTGGGGACCTGCTTGAGCTGGAGCTCGCGAGCGATTTGCGTGCGGAGGTGGCCGCGGGCGTGCTCCATGCCGTCGACGGCACGACGCCTCGCGTCGTGGCCGCCGATGGCGCTGATCCGTACCGTCGCCACCGCGAGGTCGCGGGTGACCTCGACATGGGTGACGATCGCGTCTCGGAGGCGCGGGTCCTTGGCGCGGTTGGCCAGATACTCGGCGATCGCTTCCCGGAGAAGCGCCGCGACGCGTTCTGGTCGGTGCGACGGTCGTCTCATGCTACCGGAAGGTGATGGACGAATCGATGATCCGAGCGAGGGGTTCGTCCGCCACGAGCCGCTCGGCCTGGGCGAGCTGCTGCTCGGCATGCCGGCGGTCGGTGGCGACGACGCCGCACGCGAGCTCAGCGCGCTGCCACAGCTCCTGGTGGCCTGTCTCGGCCACGGAGACGTTGAAACGGCTCCGGAGCCGGTCTTTGAGACTCTTTACCACGCGGCGTTTGTCCTTGAGCGACCGGCAATCGGCCAGGTGCAGCTCCCAGACCGCGACGCCGACGACCACGGCTCAGGCGCCGCGCGCCGTCCCCGCTTCATCGAGCGACCGCGCGATCTGCTCCACCTTGTAGGCCTCGATCACGTCGCCGACTTTGACGTCGTTGAAGTGCTCCACCCCCATGCCGCACTCGAGCCCCTCGCGAACCTCACGGGCGTCGTCTTTGAAGCGCTTGAGGCTTGACAGCGTTCCGTCGTAGACGACCACCCCTTCACGCAGCACGCGCACCTGCGCCGACCGTTGCACGATGCCCTGCCGCACGAAGCAGCCGGCGATCGTCCCCACGCCGGAAATCTTGAACAGTTGCCGCACCTCCGCCTCGCCGAGCACGGTCTCCTTCGATTCGGGCTTGAGCATTCCCTCGAGCGCCGCTTTGACCTCTTCGACCGCCTCGTAGATGACGCGGTAGGTACGGATTTCGACATGCTCGCGCTCGGCTGCCGCGCGCGCATTGGAGTCGGGGCGGACGTGGAACCCGATCACGATCGCCCCCGAGGCCTTGCCGAGGAGCACGTCGCTCTCGCTCACCGCCCCCACACCGCGATGCACGATCTCCACCTGCACCTCGGGGTTCGAGAGCTGCTCGAGGGCGTCGGCGAGTGCCTCCGCGGGACCGCCCTGGTCGGCCTTGATGATGAGCCGCAGGGCCGCGGCCTCGCCCTCCTTCCGCTCCGCCATGAACTCTTCCAGGGTTTGCGTCCGGCTCGTTCGGCGATGCTGAGCCTCGCGCTCGAGCCGCTGCCGACGTTGCGCGATGTCCCGCGCCTCCGCCGCCTCCGCCACGACCTGGAACGTGTCTCCGGCCTGAGGCACACCTTCGAATCCAAGCACCTGTGTCGGGAGGCCCGGGCTGGCCGCCTCGATCGCATTGCCGCGCTCGTCGAACATTGCGCGCACCCGGCCCGAGAACACCCCACAGATGAAGTCTTGCCCCCCACGCAGCGTCCCGTTCTGGACCAGAATCGTCGCCACCGGTCCCTTCCCGGCGTCGAGAATACCCTCGATCACCGCGCCACGGGCACGGCGGTCGGGATTCGCCTTCACCTCGAGGAGGTCTCCCTGGAGGAGGATCTGGTCGAGTAGTTGCTGCACTCCCTCGCCTGTCTTCGCCGAAACGGGGGTCGAGAGGGTATGACCACCGAATTCTTCGAGCACGACGCCGTGCTGCAGGAGCTCCTGCTTCACGCGCGGCGTGTCTGCGCCCGGTACGTCGATCTTGTTGATCGCCACGACGAGCGGCACGCCCGCGCTCTTCGCATGGGAAATCGCTTCGATCGTTTGGGGCATCACGGCGTCGTCGGCTGCAACGACCAACACGACGATGTCGGTGACCTGAGCGCCCCGGGCCCGCATCGCAGTGAACGCCTCGTGGCCCGGCGTGTCGAGGAACGTGATCGCCCGCCCCCCTGGGATCGTGAGATGGTAGGCACCGATGTGCTGGGTGATACCGCCCGACTCGCCCGCCACGACGCTCGTCTTTCGGATGTAGTCGAGCAGTGACGTCTTTCCGTGGTCGACGTGCCCCATCACCGTCACGATCGGCGGCCGTTGCTTGAGCGCGTCGGGTGGATCGACCTCTTCGTCGGTCTCGAGCCCGGCCACGTACTCCTCTTCCTGCACGGCCTTGAACCCAAACGCAGACGCGATGAGCTCGATGAGGTCGAAATCGAGCCGCTGGTTGACGGTGACCATCTGGCCGAGCTCCTTGAACGCAAAGGTGACGATCTGCGTGGACGGCACCTTCAATACGTTCGCGAGCTCCGACACGGTGATGAACTCGGTAACCCGTACGAGGGTCTTCTCGCGCTCCTTCTCTTCGAGGCGCTCCCGCTCCTGGATGTCGCGGAAGCTCGGCCCCTCCTCACGTCGTCGGACTCGCTTCCCGGCCGGCGCCTTGAGCGACGCGAGCGTCCGAGAGACGTTCTCCGCGACCGCTCCCTGGTCCACCTGTGCGCGTCGGCCCTTCTTGCGCTTCTTCGTGCCCTTCTCGCGCCGTCGTTCTTCAGGCGTGGCGACTCCGGGCGCCGCCGACGCCACCGGCCGGGGTGGCTCCTTGAGACCCGGTACGGCACTCGCCACTGGGCGCGGGCGTACGGGCGTCGGAATCACCGGCCGGGGCGCCGGGCTCGAGGGTTGTGCCTGCTCCACGGGTGCGGGCGGAGCCCCCGACTCCGCGGCCGTGGGCGTTGCGGTCGCGGGTGCCTCGGTCTCTGCGGCTGGGGCTGGAGCCTCTGCTTGCACCGGTGCCGTCGTGTCCTCCGGCATCTCCTTGAAGAGCGCCGCCGCTCGCTCTTCGAGCGAGGGCGCTAGGGGCTTTTCTATGGCCACGGGTTCAAGTGCGATCTTCTGATCGGCGGCAAGCTGCTCGGCCTCTTCGCGCTCGACGGCCGCCAGCGCGTCGGCCTCGGCCATCTCCGCCTTGGTGCGACGACGCCGCACCGTCTTGGGCGCCGGGGCGGGGGTCGCGGGCTCTGCCTTTTTCTTCGTAACCCGACGCCGGCGCGTGCCCGACGCCGGCTGCGCGCGACGTCGCTTCTCACGCTCCCACCGCGCGCGCACCAGCGCGACCTGGTCACCGTCGAGCGCCGAGAGGTGGCTGCGCACGAAGATGTCCATCTCCTTCAGCAGAGCCAGCAGCTGTTCGCTGGGAATGCCGAATTCGCTCGCCAAGTCGTGAACCCGCGTCTTACCCATCAACGCCTCCATCACTTCACCGCCGAGCGGCTCGTCCGCTCGAGTAGTCCTTCGGCAAGGCCGCGCTCCTCTACCGCGACTGCGTGCACGGGAGGTCGCCCGCAGTGCGCCCCCAGTGCCAGCGCGGCCGGGCCCATCAAGACCGGCACGC
>JBDHCY010000081.1:0-13572 GCA_039591795.1 Gemmatimonadota bacterium
AGCTTGACGAGCAGGCTTCTCCGGTCTCGTTCGTGGCGGAGGCGCTCGCGCTCGACGGGGTCTTCTGCTTCGACGGGGGCGCTCAGGACGAACCCCGATTCGGTCACTGCCGACTCGACGTCCTCGACGGCGACGAGACTCGGGACGTGCTCGACCCGGACCGTCTCGTCGGCCGGATTCGCGCTCGCAGCGAGCACTCCCTGGACACGGCTGATCGATGTTTCGAGGCGCCCGAGCGCCCCCGCGTGGCGCATTCCCTCGACGTGCAACGTGAGCAGGGCGGTGCCGGCATCGTATCCCACGCGACGCACGGCCTCGACCATGGCGGCCACATCGGCCTCACCGTCGGCGAGGGAAACGGTGGCTTTGGCATTCGCGAAATTGACAGCGGCTTCGTGGACCCCCGGCACATCACCGAGCGCCTTTTCCACGGTGCGCGCGCAGGCGGCGCAGTGCATGCCTTCGATGGGGAGGACGAGACGCGGCTCAGTCACCCGCGCCTCCTCGACGAGAGGGTGGGACGAGGAAATACCACAGCACCCAAAGGATGGCCGCGAGGCCGCCGGCCGTCACGAGCACCTGATCGATCCTCACGGCGATGCCGCCCGCCGGCGCGGCCCTACGCGCGCGCCGGGTAGCCGACGGAGGCGAGCGCGGCCTCGACGTCGCTCGCCAAGTCGGGACGGTCTAGCTCCACTTCGACGCGCCCGACCTCGACTGAGACCACCGTGACGCCCGGGACGGCGCGGAGCGCCTTGTCGACCGTGGCCACACAATGGCCACAGTGCATCCCTTCGATATCGTAGACGGCGGCGTTCATGTCACTCCTTCTCGTATTCGTAATACTCCACCCCGAGATGGGTGATCTGTTCCTCACCCATGAGCCAGCGAAGCGTGTTCTTGAGCTTCGTGTGCTGGATGAAGAGATCGTGCTCGGGATAGAGCCCGGGCGCGACCTGGGGACTCTTGAAGTAAAAGGATAGCCACTCCTGCACGCCGCCCATACGCACACGCTGGGCCAGGTCCATGAACAAGGCGAGGTCGAGCACGATTGGGGCGGCGAGAATGGAATCGCGGCAGAGGAAATCGACCTTGATCTGCATCTGGTAGCCGAGCCACCCGACGATGTCGATGTTGTCCCAGCCTTCTTTGTTGTCCCCGCGCGGCGGATAGTAGTTGATCCGCACCTTGTGGTAGACCTTGCCGTAGAGTTCAGGGTATTGGTCCGGCTGCAGGATGTACTCCAGCACGCCCAGCTTCGACTCCTCCTTCGTCTTGAAGCTCTCTGGATCGTCCAGCACCTCGCCGTCACGATTGCCCAGGATGTTGGTCGAGTACCATCCGGCCAGACCGAGCATCCGCGCCTTGAGCATGGGCGACAGGACGGTCTTCACCATGGTCTGGCCGGTCTTGAAGTCCTTCCCGCCGATCGGCACGTTGCGTTCCTCGGCAAGCGAGATGAGCGCCGGCGTGTCCACCGTGAGGTTCGGAGCACCATTGGCGAACGGCACGCCCTCCATCAGCGCCGCCCAGGCGTACAGCATCGAAGGAGCGATGGCGTGGTCGTTCGCGTCCATGGCCTGCTCGAAGGCCTCGACGGTCGCATGCGCGGGCCCCGGAGCGAGAAACACCTCCGTGCTGGCACACCAGACCATCACGAGTCGATCGCACTTGTTTTGAGCCTTGAAATTGCGGATGTCGGCCCTGAGTTGCTCGGCCAAGTCGCGCTTCGTCTTGCCCGTCTTGACGTTGCTGCCCTGAAGTCGCTTGACGTAGCTCTGGTCGAACACGGCAGGCATCGGCTTGATGGCCTGCAAAGCGTCTGCCACGGGCAGCAGGTGTTCGTGGTAGTCGAGCACTCCGGCGACGCGCGCCGACTCGAGCGCGTCGTCGGGAATCGGATCCCACGCGCCGAAGACCAAATCGTCGAGCGAGGCCAGTGGCACGAACTCGCGGATCAGCGGCGAGCGATGCTCGGTCCGCTTGCCCAGGCGAATGCGCGCGAGCTGTGAGAGCGAGCCTACCGGCACACCCTGCTTGCGCCGCACGTTTTCCACCCCGGCGATGAACGTCGTGGCCACGGCGCCGAGCCCGACGAGGAGCACGCCGAGAGTTCCCTCAGCCGGCGCGATGGGCCGGTTCGTCTGATCTGTCACGATGGTCATCCTTTGTTGCGAGACGGGTCTGGCGAAAGCGGGCCCGGCGCGTCGGCACCGACGCGCTCGGCACGCGCCGACGTCTTTTGCCACACCCAGACGACCCGCTGCACGACGGTAATCGTGGTCGCGATGGCGAGGACCGCCACCACGGCGAGGAGAACCCAACCCCGTGATCCGGCACCGACGAACAGCGCCGGAACCCCGAGGAGGAGGACGCGTTCGAGGCGTTGCGCGATGCCAACGCGGCAATCGAGGCCAAGCCCTTCGGCGCGGGCCCTGGTATACGACACGATCAACGAGCTCGAGAGTGCCCAGAGAGTGAGTGCCGCCCCCCAGACCGGGAACAATTGATCCCCCGGCCGGAGAAACCACACCAACAGACCCGTCGCAAGCACGGCTTCGCCGACGCGGTCGAGCGTCGAGTCGTAGAACGCTCCAAAGACACTGGCCTTCCCACCCTGGCGAGCGACGCGCCCGTCGAGGACGTCACAGGCGCCGGAAAGGAGCACGAGGAAGCCTCCCCACCGCACTGCGCCGGCGCCGAACGCAATGCCGGAGCCCGCAATCACGACCGCCCCGAGCGTCGTGATGCTGTTGGGATGAACGCCGCGGCGGATGAGACTCCCGGCAAGCGGATCCACGAGCCGCAGGAATGCGCGTTTGAGCCAGGCGGGGACGATTGTCATTGCCGACAGAACCTAACGCGGCTCCGAGGACCGTGGCAGGGGCGGCGCGGGACTAGCGGTAGAGGAGGACGGGCCCCCTCAGCTCGAGAAACCGGCGCGCCGGCGCGGCCCATCCCGCGGCAATCTCAAGGGCGGTGGCCCCGGACTCAATCCCCTCACGCAGCTCGGACGTCCCAGCGCGTCGGTCGAGGGCTTGGGCGTCGATGAGGAGCTCCGTGGGGTGGGCACGGTGCACGGCCACGAGGAGCGCGGTGGCAGCCAGTACCGGATCGTACTGTCGGCGAGCGGTGACGCGAAGCCGCACGCCAGCGATCAGCTCCCCGTCGTACTTACGATCTGTGGGCGACACCGGCGCGAAGCGGACCCCTGCGATTGCCACTCCCGGCATCCCCACGGCGCGGAACGACGCAAGCACGGCGGCCGTGTCGAGCCAGGATGCTCCAACTTGCTGAAAGGCCCGAGGCGTCCCCCGACCCACCGAAAGGTTCGTCGCCTCGAAGAGCACGGTCCCAGGATAGTGCGTAGCGCTCTCGAGGCCCGGCATGTTCGGAGACGGGTTGACCCACGGGAGCCCCGTTTCGTCGAACCACATCGCACGACGCCACCCGGCGGCGGGCACGATGGTCACACGTGTGCCCAGCCCTTCGTTGGCGAGCAGTGCGAGCTCGCCCATCGTGAGGCCGTGCCGCAGCGGAACCGCGAGCCGCGAGACGAACGAAACGAGCGACGAGTCGCGCAATGGGCCTTGGACGAGGACGCCACCAATCGGGTTCGGTCGGTCGAGGACGACGACGTGGACCCCCGCGCTGCGCGCAGCGGCGAGGAGCTCGGCCAGGAGCGCGGCGTAGGTGTAGGGACGGGCACCGATATCTTGGAGATCGACGAGGAGCACTTCGAGCGCGTCGAGCAGGGTTGGGAACCGGTCGCGGGCCGGGCCGCTGAGTCGATAGAGACTATAGATTGGGAGACCGGTCGCGGGGTCCTGTTCGTCGGGGACGTCCGGCTGGTCGAGCACTCCGTGGAACCCGTGCTCGGGTGAGAAGAGCGCGACGAGATTCACGCCCCCGGCGGCCACGAGCCGATCGACGCTGCGCACGCCGTGGCGGTCGACACCGGCCGCGTGGCTGACGAGGGCTGCCCGACGTCCTCGCACGAGATGTGCGGAATCGGCGAGGAGCACCTCGATGCCAGGCCGGACCACCGCCTCCGTCGTGAGGCCATCAGGTGGCTGGTCGGCGGCGTCGACATCCTGAGAGACTTGGCCGGAGGCGCGGGGGCTGCCGCTACACGCCGCCGCGAGGAGGAACACCGTGACGCTCGCGAACGCCATCGTTGCCATGATCGCTCTCCAGGGCGCGGTCGTGCCGCCAGACTCCGTGCTCGGCACCCTCACGCTCGAGGACAAGGTCGGCCAGCTCGTGATGCCCTGGCTCCCGGGCTCGTACTCCGCTGCAGACGCGGAGCCGATGGCAAAGGCGCTCGCCTGGGTCGACTCGCTTCGGATCGGCGGCATCATCGTATCGGTCGGGTCCCCATTGGATGTTGCGTCCAAGATCAACCTCCTCCAGGCCCGCTCACCGGTCCCCTTACTCGTGGCTGCTGACCTCGAGTGGGGCAGCGCTACACGGCTCATCGGCGGGACCCCCTTTCCCTCCAATATGGGAGTCGCCGCCACCGGACGGGAGGAGGACGCCTACGAGCAGGGTCGCATCACTGCGCTCGAGGCCAGGGCAGTCGGCATTCACCTCACCTTCGCTCCTGTGGCCGACGTGAACAGCAATCCGGCCAATCCGATCATCAACACGAGGTCCTACGGAGAGGATGCGACTCGCGTCGGATCACTCGTCGCCGCGTACGTGCGCGGTGCCGAGGAGCATGGCCTGTTCACCACGGCCAAGCACTTCCCCGGGCACGGCGACACCGACACCGACAGCCACGTGGAGTTGCCGGTGCTGGGAGCCGACTGGGCGCGGCTCGACTCCCTCGAGCTCGTGCCATTCCGAGCCGCTGTGGCAGCTGGGGTGACGGCGGTCATGACCGCCCACATCGCGGTGCCGCTGCTGGCCTCGCCCTCGGTGCCGGCAACCCTCGCACCGCCGGTGTTGAGTGGCCTCCTGGGCGACAGTCTCGGCTTCTCGGGACTCGTCGTGACCGATGCGCTCGACATGGCTGCGGTGGTCGGCACGTACGGCATCGGCGAGGCGTCGGTCCGGGCGCTCGAGGCTGGAGCCGACATTCTCCTCCAACCGGCCGACCCCCACGCGGCGTACCGAGCGGTGCTCGCCGCGGCGCGCTCGGGTCGCCTGACCGAGGAGAGGCTCGATCGCTCCGTTGCGAAGCTCCTCGCCCTCAAGGCGCGCGCCGGCCTCGGTGAGCGACGAACCGTGGATCTGGACGAGGTCGCGCTCGTGGTGGGACGCGATGAGCACCTCGAGGTCGCCCAGGGCGTGACCCAACGCGGCGTGACTCTCGTCAAGCACGATGGCGTGCTGGACTGGATCGCAAGACGGCGGCGGCGCATTGCTGTGATCGTCTACGCAGACGAGCTGGAGCCGCGCGCCGGGAGCGCATTGGTTGGTGAGCTGCGCGCCGGTGGCGATGCGGCGAGGTATTTCCGTCTCTGGCCAGCTTCGGGCCCTGCATCCTACGACAGCGCGCGCGCAGTCATTGCGCGCTCCGACGTGACGCTCTTCCTGGCCGAAGTGCGTGCCCGGGCGGCGCGACCGGAGATTGGTCTCCCCGACTCACTCGCCGCCCTCGTCGAGGAAACCGCGCGACGGGGTCGAGCGGTCCTTGCGAGTCTCGGCAACCCCTATCTCTACGCGCAGGTACCCTCAGTCGGCACGTACCTGATCGGATGGCACCCCACGCCACTCGCCGAGATCGCCATGGCACGTGCGGTACAAGGATGGGCTGCCATCGCTGGGCATCTCCCGATTTCCCTGGGGCCCGACTATCCCCGGGGACACGGGCTTCTCCGCGAGCCGCGGAATGCGGCTGCACGGGGGGGCCAGTAGCGCAACTCGTGGCGCTGTGGCAAGTTGCGGCGCCGATTTGGTTGACAGGAACCCCGGGGCGGTTCTAAGTTCAATTCCCTGGAGGGAGCAACGACATGAGCTCTATCGAACCCCAAGCGGCGCCAAGCGCCGTTGCATTGGTCCTGACCGCCAAGGCGGCAGGTGAAGTGCGTCGATTCATGGAAAGTGAGAACGTCCCGGTCGAGAGCGGTGGACTGAGGGTGAGCGTACTCCCGGGCGGTTGCTCGGGCTTTCAGTACGGGCTGCACATCGAGGAACGCGCGCTTGACGACGACTTCGTGATCGAGAGCGAGGGGGTCCGCCTCTTCGTCGACGCATTCAGCGCACAGTATCTGAGTGGCGTCACGATCGACCACCACACCAGCATGCAGGAATCTGGCTTCACCTTCAACAATCCAAATGCGACTGGGGGGTGCGGCTGCGGTTCGAGCTTCACGGCTTGACCGCTTGACCGCCGCGCGACCAACGGGGGCCCGGGCACACTCGTGACCGGGCCCCTTGCCTTAGTCGACGTCGTCGTCATCGCCGTCTACCTCCTGGCGGTGATCGCGTTCGGACTCGCGCTCGCCGGCCGCCAACGAGATGCATCCGACTACTTCTTGGGCCGTCGGGATCTCCCGTGGTGGGCGGTCTGCCTGTCCATC
Organism: Gemmatimonadota bacterium; assembly: GCA_039591795.1. Lineage (GTDB taxonomy): Bacteria > Gemmatimonadota > Gemmatimonadetes > Gemmatimonadales > GWC2-71-9 > JBDHCY01. The sequence goes on from JBDHCY010000081.1 coordinate 6,528, forward strand.
GTCGCGACCGAAACGAGCGCCCTGACGGTCATCTCGGTGCCGGGCATCGCGGCCCGGGGCGACTACACGTTTCTCCAGCTGGCGTTCGGATACATGATCGGGCGGCTCGCGGTCGCGTGGCTGCTCCTCCCTGGGTATTTCGCGGGCACACACGAGACGGCCTACCAGCGCCTCAGCTCGCGGTTCGGCCAGCGCGCACGTCAGGTGGCATCCGGGATCTTCATGGGCACGCGCGCGCTCGGCGATGGGGTACGGGTCTTCGCGACAGCCATCCCGCTGGCGATCGTGACCGGCTGGTCGATCCCGTGGAGCATCGCCGCGGTGGGCGTCGCGACCCTCGCCTACACCTACGTTGGCGGGCTCCGTGCCGTGGTCTGGGTCGACGTCGTTCAGCTCGGCGTCTACGTGATCGGAGGGCTGGCAGCCATCGCCGTAGCGGCCGGCATCGCGGGAGGGCTAGGCGAGGCCCTCGCACCGGCCGCCGCCGAAGGGAAACTCCGTGTGTTCGACCTCCGGTGGGACTGGAAGACGACCTACACGATCGCGAGCGGACTCATCGGCGGGGCGTTCCTCTCGGCCGCCTCGCACGGCACTGACCACCTCATCGTACAGCGCCTTCTCGCCACCGGCTCGCTGCGCGACGCGCGGCTCGCGCTCATCGCTTCCGGCGTGCTCGTCATCGCACAGTTCGCCCTGTTCCTCGTCGTCGGGACCATGCTCTGGGCGGCGGGGGCCGATCGATCCGCGCTCGATCAGGATGCAATCTTCCCAACGTTCGTCGTCGAGCAATTCCCGGCCGGCCTCGCTGGACTCGTCGTGGCCGGAGTGCTGGCCGCGGCCATGAGCACGGTTTCGTCCTCCCTCAACGCGCTCGCGTCCGCGTCGACCCACGACTTCTATGCGCCCCTGACCGGACGCCGCGACCCGCGGCATCTACTCACCGTCGGCCGCTGGGCCACCGCTGCCTGGGCCGCGGTGCTCGTGGGAGGGGCAATGCTCTTTCGCTCACGTGACGACCCGGTCGTCGAGATCGCACTCTCGATCGCGTCGCTCACCTACGGTGCCCTACTCGGCACCTATATCCTCGCCGCGTGGCGTCGAGCGCGGGAGCGGGACGCGGTGCTTGCGATCGCAGTGACCGCTGCCATAATGACCGCGGTCGTTTTTGGCATCCCGGTGCAACTCTTCCCCGAGTTGGCATGGCCGTGGTACGTGCCTCTCGGCGTGGCCGTCTGTGTGGGCACCGGGATCGTCTCGAGCGCGCTGCCGTTTGGACGGCGCGCGCCACCGCCCAGCTGACGTCGCCCGTGCGGCACTGCTCCGCCGACCAAGATTGATGAACGACGCGCTGCTCTTCGCGGGTGTGGACGCCGGGGGATCGAGGGTCCGAGCTGGTGTCGGTCCGTCACCCGAGCGTGTGGTGGCGCGCGAGGAAACCCGGGCGGTGCGTCTCGCCGATGGACCGATCGCGCTGGCGGCGACGGTGACGTCGGCGCTCGGGCGAGCACTGGCCCGGGCAAGCAGGTCTCCCCCGCTGCAAGCCCTGGTCGTAGGCGCGGCCGGTGCCACGCACGAGGGGCGGGCGGCGGCCCTCGCCCACGCTCTCCGTGAAACCTTTCTCGCGAGGCAAGTCTCGGTGGTGACCGATGTCGAGCTGATTCTGGCGGATGCATTCGGGACAGGTCCTGGGGTTGCGCTGATCGCGGGTACAGGCTCCATCGCGATGGGTCGCCTGCCCTCGGGCGAACTGATTCGTGCTGGAGGGCGAGGCGCTGAGGTCGGCGACCCGGGAAGTGCGTATGCGATCGGGCTGGGCGCAGTCCGCGAGGTGCTCGACCCCGGCGACGACCGCCTCGAGCGGCTCGTGCTCGACCAGCTCGATCTCGCCGACCGCACCGCGCTCACCACGTGGGTGGCCGACGCCGCCCCGGCAGGGGTGGCAACGTTGGCTCGGGGGCTTCTCCATGGAGCGGCGCGGGGGGTAGCACCGGCGGTGAGACTGGCTGAGCGGGCCGTTACCGATCTCGTGGGCCTCGTGACCGACGTGGCCTCGCAGTTTCGCGTGCCGCCCGTCGAGGTCGTGTTGGCGGGGGGACTGTTCGCGGACGCGTGGTTCCGCGACCGAGTGGTGCAGTCGCTCGAAGGGATCGATCCGAGCGTGCGGCTCCGTGCGGAGACGGCCGACGGCGTGCGCGGGGCGCTCAAACTGGCGATACGCCTGCCCTAGTACCGATGCAGCGCGACTACATTCTCCGGCAAATCGAGCTGCTCGGTGCCATGCTCCGCCGAGTGTTTCAGCTGATCGCTGCGCGCGAGACCACGCTGGCAGCATCCGAGCTCGCGCAGGTGGCGCGGCAGGCGGGGGCCGATCTTCAGTTGGCGAAGGGACTCACCGGCGAGAGCCTGCTCGCGCTGCTCTCGAGTGGCGGCGAGCCCGACGTGACGCGGTGTGTCCTGTTTGCCGAGATTCTCTACGTCGATGGTCTTCGAGCTGAGGCCGACGGAGCGGCGGGAGAGGCGCACGACTCATTCGCCAAGGCGCTGCTCCTCTTCGAAGCGGCCCACGCCGTGACCCCGGTCATCGCCACGCACGAAGTGGCACAGACGATGACCGAGCTGCGGCGCCGGCTCGGTGAGAAAACCTCCTAGCGACCCACGCGGTCGGCGGCCGGGTTTCGCGACCTCCGGCGGAGCGTACATTAGCGACCCATGAGTGCACTCGCCTTCGTCGCCATCGCCGCGCTCTCAGCAGCCGTCGTGCTGCTGTATCACCGCCGCGTCTATTGGTCCTGGGTCTTGCCGGGGGCGGCCCTCCTCGCGTTGTGGCGGGTGGGCGGCAACCCCGGCTCCACGCTGTTCGCGGCGGTCGCTGGAGTCCTTGTCGGCCTCGCCGTCGTCACGGGACTTCCGCCGGTCCGTCGCACCCTCATCACGACCTGGCTCATGCGGCTCATGAAGCCGCTTCTTCCGCGCATGGGCGAGACCGAGCGGATCGCGCTCGAGGCCGGGACGGTGTGGTGGGATGGGGAGCTCTTCTCGGGCAACCCCGACTGGCAGCGACTCCTCGCCTTCGCTCCGCGCGAGCTGTCGGAGAGGGAGCGCGCATTTCTCGACGGCCCCGTGGACGAACTGTGCCGCACGGTTCGCGAATGGGACGTCGTCCAGCGCGGCGACCTCGCACCAGAGGCGTGGGACTTCCTCAAGCAGCACGGGTTCTTCGGGATGATCATTCCCGAGGAGTACGGTGGGCTCGGCTTCTCCGCCGCGGCGCATTCGGCGGTGATCGTGCGGCTCGCGAGCCGCAGCGTCACGGTCGCGGTCACCGTGATGGTGCCCAACTCGCTTGGGCCCGCTGAGCTGCTGCTCCACTATGGCACCGACGATCAAAAGCGACAGTACCTTCCCCGCCTCGCGACAGGCGAGGAGATGCCTTGCTTCGCGCTCACTGGCCCCGAGGCGGGGAGCGACGCGGCGGCGACGCAGAGTGTGGGGACCGTCTGTCGCGGGACGTACCGCGGCCGGGAAGTCCTCGGCATGCGGCTCTCGTGGCGCAAGCGATACATCACGTTGGGACCGATCGCGACGGTCATCGGGCTCGCGTTCCGGCTGAGAGATCCCGATCGACTTCTCGGTGCCGAGCAGGATCTCGGGATCACCTGCGCGCTGATTCCGGCCGACCTCCCCGGCGTCGAAATCGGCGAGCGCCACGATCCGATGGGAATTCCGTTCCACAACGGACCCAACCGAGGGAACGACGTGTTCGTCCCGCTCGACTTCATCATCGGCGGGCCGCCGATGGCGGGACAAGGGTGGCGGATGCTGATGGAGAGTCTGGCGGCTGGGCGCTCGATCTCGCTTCCGGCGCTCGCGACGGCAAGCGCGCAGCTCGCCACTCGGCTCACGGGCGCGTACGCCACCGTGCGCGAGCAATTCGACACGCCCATCGGGCGGTTCGAGGGCATCGAGGAGTCGCTCGCACGTATCGGCGGGCTCACCTACCTCATGGATGCTGCCCGCACACTGACCGCCGGCGCGGTCGACGACGGCGAGAAGCCAGCCGTGGTCTCCGCGATCGTGAAAGCGTACCTGACTGAGTGCATGCGTCAGGTCGTGAACGACGGGATGGACATCCGCGCCGGCGCCGCGATCTGCCGCGGCCCCCGCAACGTACTCGCGCACATGTATCAGGCCGTGCCAATCGGGATCACGGTCGAAGGGGCAAACATCCTCACGCGCTCGATGATCATCTATGGGCAGGGCGCCATTCGCAGCCACCCCTTCGTACAGGACGAGATGCGCGCCGCCGCCCAAGGCGACGTGGCCGGTTTCGATCGCGCGCTGTTCGGCCACATCGGATTCGTGTTCTCCAACGCGGTGCGCGCGATCGTGCTCGGCCTGACCGACGGGCGGATCGTACGAGCCCCCGCGGGCGCGCTCGCGCGACGCTACTTGGGACGGTTCACGAGAATGAGTACCGCGTTTGCGCTCGTCTCGGACACGGCGATGGCGACGCTCGGTGGCAAGCTCAAACGCCGAGAGAAGATCAGCGGTCGGCTCGCAGACGCCCTTGCGTGGATGTACCTGGGATCGGCCACCGTCAAGCGGTTCGTCGCGGCCGGCAAACCTGCGCACGATCGGCCGCTCATGGAATGGGCGTGCGAGCACGCACTGTATCGGACGCAGGAGGCCCTCCTCGGCGTCTTGCAGAACCTGCCGAACCGGCTCGCCGCACATCTCCTCCGGCCCCTACTTTTCCCTCTCGGCGCTCGCTATCAGCCGCCGAGCGACGCGCTCGGGAGCGCCGTGGCGCGGGAGCTGCTCGAGGACCGGGCCGCCCGTCGCGGCCTCACGACCGGTGTCTTCGTTCCCCCCGACGACGAGCCCGGTCTGGGTCGCCTCGAGGCGGCACTCGACCGCGCGGTCGAGGCGCTCGGCGTGGAGACGAAAATCCGCGACGCCATCCGCGCCGGGAGGCTCGACCGGGCCCCCGGCCCGATGCTGCTCGACGACGCCCTCACAGCCGGAATCATCACCGCCGAAGAACGGCAGCTCGTGCTCGACGCCGATCAGCTCCGTGATGAGGTCATCCGCGTGGACGCGTTTGAGCCGGAGGCGTTCCTCGCGCTCAGAGGCTGACCGCTCCACCCCGTTTCTGGCACGAAGCGAAACCTGACGGTAATCTACGGCGCTCCATACGCCCCACGGCATGACGTCTGTGACACAACCGGGAGGCCGCAATCCATGACGCTCCGCATCGACACGCCACGACCCGCACCTACCACCGGACATCGGACAGCGAGCTACAGGCGTGGCATCGCGACGCTCGCCGCGTTGTTGGCCACCATCGCGATGGCGCCCGCGCTGCCAGCTCAGTCGGGCGAAGGCCACCCGCCTGCCAATGCCAATTACCGCCTTGCGGGGCGGTTCGCGCCGTACAAGATCCAGCGACTCATCTACAGCACCTCGGTGAGTCCGCGCTGGATCGAAGGCAGTGAGCGGTTCTGGTACGAGTGGGAAACATCGAACGGTAAACTGTTCTATATCGTGGATCCCGGCGCAGGAACCCGACGGCAGATTTTCGACAACGACCGCATTGCCGCCGCGCTCACTCGCATCACGAAAGACCCGTGGGACGGCCAGCACCTCCCGATCCGCGCGATCAAGTTCATCGACGCCAACACCCTGCAGTTCGAAGTCGAGTCGTCTCAAGACGAGGAGCGTGAGGAAGTCGAGGAAGAGCAACAGCAAGAGGAACAGCAAGAGCAGCGGGGTGGGCGCGGGCGTCAACGCGCCAAGAAGAAGGTGTTTCATTTCGAGTACGACGTACAGACACGCGCACTTCGGGAGCTAGCCGATTGGGAGGAGCCCGACGACCATCCCGGGTGGGCCAGTGTCTCGCCTGATGCGCAGACCGTGGTTTTTGCGCGGCAGCACAACCTGTACATGATGACTGCGGACGCCTATCAGCAGATTCTCGATGCGCGTCGCGGCAAGGATGGCGAAGCGGCCGATTCGGCGGCCGACTCCCTCGAGGTCGAGGAAACCCAACTCACCACCGACGGCGAGGAGCACTACAGTTACGCGGTCCGCGAGCGTGGAGATACCGACGACGAGCGCGAGAAGAACAAGGATAAGCGCAAGCGGGCGTCGTTGACCTGGGCCAAAGACTCCAAGCGATTTGCCCTCGTGCGAAGCGACCGACGCGAGTCGGGCGCTCTCTGGGTCATCCACGCGGTTGGCAACAAGCGGCCACAGCTCGAGACGTACAAGTACGACATGCCGGGCGAGGATTCCATCGCCCAAAGCGACCTTCTGATCTACGATCTCGATGCTCGCACCATGATCGAGGTCGAGGCCGATCAGTTCGAGGACCAGCGAATCGGGATCTTCAACGACAGGCAGTTCATCTACCCAGATAGCGACGAGCCACGGCGATCGCTCTGGCTGGCCGACAACTCCGACCAGTTCTACTTCTGGCGCCGCAGCCGCGACCAGCACAAGGTCGACGTCTGCGTCGCGGACGCTGCGACCGGGCAGGTCACGGTGCTGATCGAGGAGCGACTGAACACCTACGTCGAGCACCAACGCCTCGAGTTGCTCGATTCGGGCGACATGCTTTGGTGGTCGGAGCGCGACGGCTGGGCGCACCTCTACCGCTTTGGGCCCGATGGGACCCTGAAAAATCGGCTGACCGAAGGGCCGTTCTCGGTGCGTGGCATCGTCGGGATCGACGAGGCGCGTGGCTTCGTGTTCTTCCGAGCAAACGGCCGGGAGACCGGCGAAGACCCGTACTATCAACATTTCTACCGCGTCGGTCTCGACGGACGTGGTCTGACGCTGCTCAACCCCGGCGACTTCGACCATCGCGTGGCCGGGGGTGGCGGCGGTTTTGGCGGGGGTGGAACGTCGGGCATGAGCGAATCGAATCGCTACTTCGTCGACAATTACTCCCGTGTGAACACGGCACCGGCGTCTGCGCTGTTCGACGCCACCGGTCGGAAGATCCTGGACCTCGAGGAGGCCGACTTCTCGAAGCTCATCGAGG
>JBDHCY010000082.1:0-13473 GCA_039591795.1 Gemmatimonadota bacterium
GTGCAGCTGGCGTGTGTCGATCGACAGGTTGACCGTTGCACCCGGTGCCAGCGACGGCCCGCTGGGGACCGCAGCGATCAGCCGTCGGCCTCTCATGTCGACACGCAGGTGCGTCGTGGCGCCAAGCACCTCGGCGAGGATGAGCTCGCCAGGGACAGTGGCCGGTCCGGGAGCGGCGGCCAGGCCTAGATCTTCCGGGCGAACGCCGAGGGTGACGGCCTCACGCAACTCGACCCCGGCGTTGGGGTGCCGCTCGGCAGTGAGTGGGATTCGCACCGCGTCGGACACGAACACGAACCCATCACCCTCGCGCTCCAGGCGCCCATCCAGAAAATTCATGGGCGGAGTACCGATGAAGCCAGCTACAAACTTGTTCGCCGGCGCTCGATAGACGTCGATCGGGCGACCCACTTGCTGGATCCGCCCACTCTCCAGGACCACCAGCCGATCGCCCAGCGTCATGGCCTCCTCTTGGTCGTGCGTCACATACAGGGTCGTGGTGCCGACGCGTTGACGTAGGCGGGCGATCTCGTGACGCATCTGGCCACGGAGTTGCGCGTCCAGGTTCGACAGCGGCTCATCGAACAAGAACACCGCTGGCTCCCGGACCATGGCCCGCCCCATGGCGATGCGCTGCCGCTGCCCCCCTGACATCTGCTTTGGCTTCCGGTCGAGAAACGACTGGAGCTCGAGGATCTCCGACGCCCAATGCACGCGGCGGTCGACTTCGGCTCTGGGGACTTTTCGCAGCCGCAGTCCAAGGGCGATGTTCTCGCGTCCAGTGAGGTGAGGGTATAGCGCGTAGTCCTGGAAGACCATGGCCACGTTGCGCTCTCGCGGTGGGACGTGCGTGACTTCTCGGTCGCCGACGCGGATCGTCCCACTGCTGACGCTTTCGAGACCCGCGAGCATCCGCAGGATCGTCGATTTGCCGCACCCGGATCCGCCCACCAGGACCACGAGCTCACCGTCGGCCATCTGCAGGTCGAAATCCTGCACCACGGTCGCGTCGCCGAAGTCTTTCCGGACGTGTTCGAAGGAGACGGTAGCCACGCCTCTATCCCTTGATCCCGGTGCTCGCCATGCTCTCGATGAAGAAGCGTTGGAGGAGAGCGTAGGCCGCTACCACCGGCACCACGAGCACCATCGTCGCAGCGAGCTTCGTAGCGAGTTGGCGGGGGCCTGCTCCGCCACCCAGCGAGAAGACGGTCAAGAGCTGCGGTAGGGTCATGAGCTGCTCGTCTCGTACGACCAGGAGCGGCCACAGCACCTCGTTCCACGCGCCCATGAAGGTGAGGATACCGACCGTCGCGAGCGGCGCCTTCGCCAGGGGCCAGAACACGGTGAACAAGATGCGCAGCTCTCCCATGCCGTCGAGGCGAGCCGAATCGATGAGAGAGCGAGGCACTTGCAGGAAGAACTGACGCAGGATCAGGATGGCCGTCGCGTTGAAAGCGTACGGCACAATCAGCGCTGCGTAGCTGTCGATCCAGCCGAACTGCACGATCAAGGTGTACGTCGGAATCAGCGTGAGCTGCGCGGGAACGAGGAGGACTGCGATCGTGACGGCGTTGAGGACCTGTCGGCCGGGGAACCGGAGCCGTGCCAGGGCGTAGGCAGCGGCCGATCCGAACACGAGCACGGACATCGTGATCGTCGTCGCCACGAGTAGGCTGTTGAACAACGCCCGTCCGAACGGCGCGCGGGTCCACATCAGTCGATAGTTCTCGAGCGTCGGCTGGGCCGGGAGCAGCGAGAGCCCCCCCACCTCGGCGGGTGATTTGAACGTGGTGGCCGCCATCCACAGGAAGGGGTAGAGAAACGCGATCGCCGCGACGGCCAGAACGAGGTAGAAGGCGGTGCGTCTCATGCCTCGTCCGCGCTTCCGATGACCCGGTGTTGGACGATGAGCACGACCGCGATGAGCAGCGCCAAGGCCAGGCCGAGCGTCGCCGCATAGCCCATCTTCTGGTACGAGAAGGCGTTCCTGTACATGTAGAGAATGACCGATAGCGTCCGCCGCAGCGGCCCTCCTCCGGTCAAGACATACGGCTCGATGAAGAGTTGGAAGCCGCCAATCGTGGAGAGCGTCACGACCAACAATGTCTGCGGTTTGAGCAGCGGAAGCGTCACGTGCCAGAAGCTCTGCCAGGCCGTCGCACCCTCGAGCTCGACGGCCTCGTGGCAGCTCCGCGGGACGCTTTGCAGCCCAGCGAGGTAGATGACGATGTAGAAGCCTACGTTCTTCCAGGTGGCCATGACAGCGATCGCAGGCATGGCGATGGCCGGGTCGGTGAGCCACGGGACCGGGCCGAGATCGAGTCGAGCGAGTAGACCGTTGATGAGCCCAACGTCCGTAGCGTAGAGCGCGCTCCAGAGAATGGTCACCGCGGCACCGGAAATCACCACGGGAAGGAAGAACGCGGCACGCCAGAACGCTCGAAAGACCAATCGCCGGTTGAGGGCCAAGGCAAGGGTCAGCGCGACGACGATCTGGAGCGGCAGATGGATCGCGAGGAACACGAACGTGTTGACGATGGACTGCCAGAAACGTGCATCCCCAACCAGATGTTGGAGGTTGTCGAGGCCCGCGAAGCTCGGGGGTGTGACGAGGTCCCACTTCAATAGCACGAGGACGATGGAGAAACCGATCGGAAAAATCGAGAAGAGCAGCAGGAACGCCGCGTACGGCGTCGACAGGAGCAGGCCGGAGCGGGCCTCAGCGCGCACGCAGCACCGCCCGGACCTCGGCCGCGGCTTCCCGCACCGCCAGCTCCGGAGGTGTGACGCCGTAGATCGCCGCGGCCTCGTATGCCTCCGACACGATGTCGAAGACTTCCACGATGTCGGGATCGACGTCGATGTCACGCCCTCGGTCGGCACGGGCGGCGTAGGCTGTCAGGGTGGGCCAGCGGGCGAGCGCCTGGGCGAAGCGCCCGTCCCCGGCTAGTGCCCGGCGATACGGGAGCTGAGCCGCCTGCTCGATCAACAGCCTGTCGGCCTCTGGCGACGTCAAGTAGGCCACGAACCGGGCGGCAGCCACGGGATGCTGCGTCGTCGAGAAGACTGCAATGTTTTTGAGATCGGAGAAAGCGTAGGCCACCTTCGGATCAGCCCCGTCCGGCACGGGCACCGGAGTCACGTCGTACCGAAGCCCCGGGACCTTCAGCTCCTCCAGCTGCTTCACGAACCAGGGACCCACCACCTTCATGGCCACGGTGCCGTCCATGAACGGGTCGCGTCCCTCGAAGTTGGAGCGCGGCAGGAGCTCTTGGGCGAAGGCCTGGCGCAGCACCTCGATCGCCGCCACCGCTGCCTCGTTCTCGAAGACCACCTCACCTTGAGACACCAGCGTGCGCCCGTCCGATCCGGCGAGGTAGAGCGGGTAGAAGTCGTAGAAGCGCTCGTACCAGGTGGTCTTGAGCCGCGCCCAGAATCCCCAACGGTCCAGGCGTCCGTCGCCGTCGGTGTCGCGCGCCAGTCGGCGCAGCGCCTCGATCAGCTCACTATGTGTACCCGGAGGCTCAACCCCTGCCTCGGCGAGCTGATCGACGTTGTACATGAGCATCATCGGGTTGGTCTTCCACGGCACTGCGTAGATCCCGCCGCCGGGAAGCCTGAGCGGCGCGAGCATCGGCTCGCTGGCGCGCTCGCCAAGGCGAGCAGCCGTAGCGGCCAGTTCGTCGAGGCGAACGACAGCGCCCGCGCTCACGAGCCGCGCCAGGAGCCCCGACGACACATTGGAACAGATGTCGGGAGTCGCGTTGCCGACGACAGCCGCCAGCAGCACCTCCTCGGAGGAACGGCCGGCGGGGATCGGCTGGACGCGGACCTGAACGTCTGCGTGGCGGGCGTTCCACACGTCGGCCAGTCGACGCGCCAGATCGACTTCGATGGGATTCGCCGCTGGCCAATACGTCAGCTCGATCGGACTGACCCCGGCTCGCTCCTGAACCGCGAAGGTCGCTCCCTGTCGCGACACGGTCACGCGCTCGCCCTCCGGGCCGACGAACTCCCGATGCGCTGGCGGGTCTGCGAGAGATGGGCCGACGGGACTGACAGGACGGTAGCCGAGGTAGACGGCGGCTTCCGGATGAGTGGCCACGGCGCCGAGGGCGAGGAGTGCCTCGATGGTCGACTCGGCACCCGAGTTCCGGTTGACGTCCCCGGTCGAGGGGCCCGTGATGCCATCGAACGTCCGGCCGGTAGCGGTGTCATACATCGCAGTCCCGGGCGGGTTGGCGCCCAGAAACCAAGCGGCCACGAGGCCGGCCAGGACAGCGTAGCGGGATTCCCCCGTGGCCTCAGCCAGAGCGAGGTAGCCCTCGACCAGGGGAGACACGCCGTAGGCGATCTGCGGGAAGGACTTCGCGCGTCCGTCCGGGTAGACCAGCTCCGGGAACTCGCCCGTGAGCAGAAACCGTACCCAGAGTTGGTCGGCCTCGTGTTGAGCGGCGGCGACGAGATCGGGCCGGGCGAGCACGCGTCCCGCCAGCGCCAGCGCCTGCCCCGAGCGCGCTCCCCAGGCATGCCAGATGCCCTCTGCCGGATCGATGCGTGCTCCCCAGGGGGGAGTGTCGGCGTCTCCCTGCGCCAGTGGCACCAGCAGGTCAGCAGTCCGACTCGCGAGATCGGCGCGCAACGGTGTCGGCTCGACCTGTTGCACGGAGAGCAGCCCGAGCAGGGCCTCGGCGGTTGCTGTCGCCGATCCGCCCACCAAGAGTCCTCGCTCCACATCGCGTGCCAGCCTGGACAGCACCCGCTCCAACGGTGGGCGTAGGGCGTCGACATCGGGATCGTCCGGACCCAACACTCTCACGGCCTCTCCCATGGCCCAGAGGGCGCGGGCCGCCCAGTAGGAGAACGATTTTCGGCTGGTCGGGGCTGCACGGTTCGGCGTGCCGTCTGGGTGCACGAAGTTGAGGAACTCGCCGTCCCCTTGCTCCATCGCCGTCACGAACGTCAGAAGACCCACGGCCTCCTCTCTGGAGCGCGGGTCGGCGGTCCGCTCGTAGTGCCGCAGGTAGACGACGGCGGCACGGGCCGCGTCGTCGACAGCTGCGAGCCCTTCGAATCCGTCGCGAGCCGGGGAGCCGATCGGCTGGTAGTCGGGCGCTTCTGCATAGAGTGCAACCGCGCGCGCCGACCGTCCGGCTACGGTCACCTCGAAGCCCAGGTGACGCAGGTGGTCGAGCCGCAACTCGATGGGTTTCGCGTCTGCCGAGATGTCGACGGGCGGCGGGCGATGGCCGCAGCCCAGCGTCACGAAGACAGCAGCAGCAGTCGCTGCTCTCACTCCGATGCCACGCCTCTCTCTCGGGAGGTTTCGACCTCCACGGACGCGATCAACGAACATCTGGTTCACGCCATTCGGTCCGCTCGGATGGTTTTCTCCCGCGCAGTTCGGGTGACCCGAGTCTCCACCGCGGCGGTAATCTGTCCGGCAGAGAGCGAACGGCAAGGTCGGTTGCCTTCCAGAGCTCGATGACAGGCATTCATTCCGTAGCCGACCCTGCAGTGCGTACCGTCATCATGCGGTCACTCGCGGGCTCCTGTCTTGGGAGGCCGAGTCTTCGGCCTGCCGCGGTCGACCGTGTTGCGGGAAGGCCAAGAGCAAGCCGTAGCGGTGGAGACGTCAGCGCCAGCCGTGTTTCGGAATGGAAGGGTGTGGCTGGACACGACCCGGGCGCGCAGCGATACTTGGGAGCAAGAAGAAGAAGCAGTCCGAATTCCGATGTGATTACTTTTATTTCCCGCCGACTCTCGTTGATTGTGGAGTCACCATGACACTGCCTCGTCGACAAGGCTCGAGAAGCGAAGAGTGGCAGCACAAGCTTCTGATCGGTGTATCCGGTCTGCTGCTCTTCGAGACGCTCACAGGCCTCTCCATCTTCCTGCTCCCGTTCTCAGTCTCCAACCAGGTGATGGTGCTGCTGCACACGGCAGTGGGCATCGTGTGCCTCGCACCGTTCGCGTGGTATCAGATTCGCCACTGGAAGCTGTATCGCCAGATCCGCATGTCCCACGTCAAGCTCACGGGCTACTTCGCGATGCTGGCAATGGTGGTGGCGATGGTGTCCGGAGTCGTGCTCACCGTTCAGGCGCTGTGGGCGACGCGGATCAGCTACGCGTGGGATCTGATCCACATCGTTGCGACGTTTGCCCTGATTGCATCGGTCGTCCCACACGTGGTTGTCCTCGCCGTCCGGGCAGCCCGCGCGCGTTCCGTTGCGGGCAGCGAACCGGTGTTCGCCGCCGTCAAGCATGCGGGCGCGGGTTCGCTTCTGATTACGGCAGCACTCTTCGTCGCGGTCGCGCTCGTTGCATACTGGTACGAGGCGCCCACGATGATAAACGAGCTACCTGAGGGCTACAGCTATCTCTACGGCCCAGACCGACCGTTCGCGCCGAGCCTCGCGCGCACGAGTACTGGCACGCCGTTCGATGCTCGATCCCTGAGCGGCTCTGAATCCTGTGGAACGTCGCGCTGTCACGAGCAGATCGTGCGAGAGTGGAAGGTGAGCGCCCACCGTTACTCTGCGATGGACGTGGCATTCCAGTCGGTGCAGCAGGTGATGGCCGACCAGAATGGCGCCGAGTCAACGCGCTATTGCGGCGGCTGTCACGATCCCATCTCGCTGTTCTCAGGAACCAAGAACGTGTTCACGGAAGATCTGACGAACCTCGATGGATATCAGGAAGGGGTGTCCTGCATCGTCTGCCACGCGATCGAGGAAACCGATCTCAAGGGAAACGCCAACTACGTCATCAGGCAACCGAAGCGGTACATGTTCGAGTTGGAGGAGGGAAACTCGGCCCGGTTCTTCAGAGACCTTTTGCTCCGCGCCTATCCGCGGCAGCACGTGGCATCATTGCAGCACCGGTTGTTCAAGAGCCCCGAGTTCTGCGCCGCGTGCCATAAGCAGTTCATCGACGAGGAGATCAACAAGGTCGGGTGGGTGCAGCTCCAGAACCAGTACGACAATTGGCGGAAGAGCCGATGGAACGAGCCCGGTGACCCGCGCAAGACGGTCGAGTGCCGCGAATGCCACATGCCGTTGACCGATTCGCGCGACCCGGCTCGGGGAGACGTGCTGGACTACAATCGCTCGGCAAGTGACGACGCGCACCGCAACCATCGATTCTTGGCGGCGAATCAGTTCATGCCGCTGGCTCTGAAGCTCGAGGGAGCAGAGGAGCACGCGGAGCTGACGAGGCGGGGGCTGCGAGGTGAGATCGACATCCCCGAGATTGCGGACAAGTGGCGCCCTGGCCCCGCGGTGCCGGTGGAGCTCGTAGTTCCTGATTCGGTGCATCCGGGTGAAGAAGTGAAGCTTCAGGCCATCGTGACCAACAACAAGGTCGGCCACGACTTCCCAACAGGCCCGCTCGACATCATCCAGGCGTGGGTAGAGATCGAGGTGAAAGACGAGGGCGGCAATGTGGTCTTCCATTCGGGACGCACGGACGAGCGACATTTCATCGAGCCCGGCTCCTTCATCTTCAAGGCGGAGCCCGTCGATCAATTCGGTAACCTGATCGACAGGCATAATCTTTGGGAGATGGTCGGTGTGCGGTACCGCCGCTCCATGTTCCCCGGCGCCTCCGATCGCGCGGAGTTCGGTTTCTCGTGTCCGGCAACGACGATGGCACGGATCGGTGACGGCGAGCCGCCGCCCCTCGACGCCGACGTCGAGTTTCAGGCACCGCGCGAGCCGACCTCCACACTCCACGTGTCGGCGAAGCTGCTCTACCGCAAGGTGGACCAGTTCCTCCTGAATTTCCTGTTTGGCGAAGAGTCCGGCCTGACCGCCCCGGTCACGGTGATGGCGGAGGATGAAAAGACGATCGTCGTGAGATCGCGACCGTCGTCCTGACGATATGGCGGCCGTGATCCCACGACGGCGCCGACTGCTGCTCGGGACAGCAGCACTCGGCGCCGTGTTTGTTGCGGCCGCTGCGTTCGCCGTCTGGCTCGCTTCGAGACCGGACCCCACCTACCGACCGGGAGAGGCCCTCGAAGGCTTGAATGCCGACTTGGCCCGCTCGGTCCCGCCTGATCACCCGCGGGTCACCTTCGAAGACGTGACCGGCGAGGCCGGGATTGCCTTCCGGCACTTTGCAGGGCACCGCACGTCGCAGCTGCCCGAAGACATGGGGTCGGGCGTGGCGTGGGGCGACTACGACAACGACGGCTGGCTCGACCTCTATGTCCTGAACGAGGTCGGCCCGCTGACGGCCGCCGGGACCGAAGAGGTGGCGCGATCACCGGCCCACGCGGCCCTGTATCGCAACCTTGGCGACGGCACGTTTCGTGAGGTCAGCGCCGAGGCTGGTGTGCAGTTCCGGGGCTGGGGGATGGGGGTCGCCTGGGGAGACTACGACAACGACGGGTGGCTCGATCTCTTCGTGTCGGCCTATGGTGAAAACCTCCTGTATCGCAACAACGGGGACGGGACGTTCGATGACCGGACCCCAGAGGCGGGACTGAGCGGGCATCCTGGCTTCTGGGCAGGTGCGTCGTGGGGGGACTACGATCGCGACGGGTTTCTCGACCTGTACGTGACGGGATACGTCAAGTATCGACATGTGGCGGACCAGAGAGCGACGCGGCAGTACGACGTCGAGCAGCCCCCCGGCATCAACCCATCGGCGTTCGAGCCAGAACGGAATCTCCTCTTCCGCAACAGCGGGAACGGGACATTCACCGAGGTGGCGGCCCAAGCGGGCGTGTCGGGCGAAACCGGCCGCAGTCTCGGCGCTGTGTGGGCCGACTTCGACGATGACGGCTGGCCCGATCTCTATGTCGCGAACGACGTATCCGACAACGTGTTCTACCGGAACGAGGGAGACGGGAGCTTCGCGGACATCAGCCTCAGTGCCCGGGTCGCTGACTACCGCGGCGCCATGGGAATCGCCGTGGGCGACTGGGATGGCGATGAGGACCTGGACATGTTCATCACGCACTGGATCGCCCAGGAAAACGCCCTGTACAGCAACCGCCGGTCCGATCTCGAGTCCCGCGGTGCCTATCTCCGCCAGCCGCTGCAGTTCACGGACGAGGCGGATCGCTATGGACTGGGGCAGATCGCTCTGGACTTCGTCGGCTGGGGCACATCGTTCTTGGACTACGATAACGACGGCCGCTTGGATCTCTTCGTCGTGAACGGAAGCACGTTGCAGGACGACGACGACCCACGACTCCTCGTTCCGATGACCGACCAGGTCTTCTGGAATCGCGAGCCGGAGGGATTCTACGACGTATCGCCAGTGAGCGGGCCCTACTTCGCACGGGCCTATGTGGGCCGGGGCGCGGCGTTCGGCGACTACGACAACGACGGCGATATCGATGTCTTCGTGGTAAACAACGGCGGGCCGGGTTTCCTGTTGCGGAACGACGGTGGCAACCGCAACCGCTGGCTCAGCGTTGAGCTCGAGGGAACCCGGAGCAATCGATCCGGAGTCGGTGCGAGACTACGTCTGGTGGCCGGTGGAACCGTCCAGATCCGCGAGGTGGGTGCGCAGAGTTCCTACCTCTCGCCGAACAGTCTCCGCGAGCACTTCGGTCTCGGCGCCTTGCAGTCGGCGGACACGCTGGAGATTCGCTGGCCCAGCGGAGCCCAGCAGATCATCCCGCATCCGGAATCCAATCAGCTCCTGCGTGTCTCAGAGGAAGGGGCGGTGCGAGAGCCGTCCGCGACACGACGGTGAAGCGGATCGCCGGTTTCCTCCTCGTCGTCGGCGTGCTGTTTGCTGTGGTGGGCGTCCTGAAAAGCAGACCGGCGCACGCGCCCGACATGGTCGACTCCACTGGGATCTCTGCCGGAGATCGGGATCGGATTCGGCGCTTCTGGGAGACGTACCGCCGAGCCACCGACCATCGCGTTGCGGGGCGCTCGGGAGAAGCCGAGAGGGAGTACACTCAGGCACTGGCCCTGAATCCGGAGCATCAGGATGCGCTCTACTACCTGGGCAGCATGCACTTCGACCTGGGAAACCTCGCCGCAGCCGAGCGCGCGTGGCGGCGGTTGGTGGAGATCGATCCCACGAATGGCCGCGGACACTCGCAGCTGGGCATGCTGTACTCCTGCGTCGGCGCGCCGGCGTCTCTCCAACTCGCGAGCGCGACGGTTGAGTTTCAACGGGCGCTGTCAATCAATCGCGAGGAGACCGGCCCCCTCCTGCATCTCGGTGAGATCGCTCTGCTTCAGGGAGAGCTCGCGAGGGCACGCTCGTACTTCGATTCGGTCATCGGTTCCAACTATTCCAGCGTAGAGGCACACTACTACGAGGGCTACCTCGCCTGGAAGACGGGTGCGTCACAGCGTGCAGCAGAGCTCCTCGCGACCGCAGTCCGCTACGCGCGGCCATCAACTCCCACCGGAGGAGTGCCGGGTGAAGGCGATACCCGAGCAGGTCAGGGTCCCATGGTCACGATCCCCACCAACTGCCGACCGATGCGGGCGCGAATGGAAGACCTTCGAGCGCTGGATGATGACGATGTACCACGTCGAGTGGACCACATGTACCGTGAGCTCGACGACCTGTTGCGGGACGTGCGGCTCAGGCTCCCCCAATAGCGTGCCCGTGGGGGCGAGGGCAGCGAGCGTTCGCCCTCGTCGAGTGCAGCTGAGGCCGCTACCGACCCATTCTGTCGCCGAGACCACCGGTGGACGAGCCCACCGTGCCGGGCTCCTTCACGGCGGCGGCAACCTGTCCAGCAGGAACCGCACAGCGAGGTCGGTCACGTTCCAGAGCTGGATGTCGGAGCTCGTGCCGTAGCGGACCGGACGCAGTACGCCGTCATCGATCCCGTAGCTCCACAGCTCGTTGTGGCTGAGGCCAGAAGCCCCGACTGCCTCTTGGGTGATCTCGAGGGCACGACGTAGTGCCCCGACGTACGCGCGTACGGGCTCGCTGTCTTCTCTCAATCTGCCGGAGGCGTCGTGGGCTGCCGCGATCTGCCGGGCGAGGCCGAGCACGAGGAGGTTCACTTCACGGCCCCAGACCACGCGCGGCGAATGGTAGAGGTCATCACGAAAACGCCGCTGCACGGCTGGGCCTGCGTATGCGTCGTTCACGACGACCGGCCCCAGCCCCTCGACGAAGAGCCCCACCGGATACGGTCGCACGAATGCGTCGAGCATGTCGAGCACGATCGCTGGGTCCGTCCCCTCCACGATCGCTTCGCTGTAGTCCTCGAGAAACAGTGCGGTTCCCAGGTCCGTGCTGAGCGCGGCGACCGGCTGACCTTCCGCGTCCAGCGAAAGCGCCAGAAACGAGAGCGGGTGCCGGGAGGCGCCGCCCTCGCCGAGGTGGCGTCGCCAGTACTCCGCTTCGGCGACCGGCAGCGCTTCGAGCAATTGGTCTACGCGCCGGTGGATCTCCTCTGGGTCGAAGCGAAGCTCGAAGTGCCGACGGGCCCCGCGCCAGGTGGTGATCGCCGCTTGGAGCCTCTCCGGATCCCGAACGTAGGTCTCGAGGGCCGCCGCGTTGCTCGGCACTCTCGCCAGGGCATCCGTCGTGGACAGGCCGAGCGCGTCCACCGCGCCAACGATCCTGCCGAGCGCCTCGAGCGCCCGGGGGACCCACACCACGTTCACGTCCATGGCGAAGCGGCCGTTGCCGTATCCCGCTCGACTGTCGCGCCAGCTGCCGGGCAGCCACCCCTCGTCATCGTGATGGAAGAAGCTCACCAAGTTGGTCGCCGCCGGTCGCTCGGCGTAGGAATGCGCAAGCTCGGCGACGAACGCCAGATTCTGCACGAGCGCGTCCAGACGTGACAATCCCATGCCGGTCGAATCAGTGAGAAACCTCTGTTTTCGCGCTGCCGTTACGTCTGGCCGGGAGAGGTACCGATCGAGGAGAACGGGAAACTGGAAGTCGTCGTCGACCATGCGATAGTTCTCGCGCACGGCCTGCAGATCTCCGAGCATCTCCCGCGCTCGTGTGAGGTGCTCGGCCGCAGCGTCCGGGTTCCGTTCCCGGTCTTCCTCCCATGCCTGGATCAGTGCGCTGAACTCCGCCGCGTTCTCCCGGATCGCTTGACCACCCAGCGCCTCCTCGTGACTCACGTTGCCAGACGGGTCGAGCTTGCGGAGTACGCTCGCGATCACGAGCTCCTGCAGATCTACCGACGAGATCGGCTCGAGCATGAGCGCCGACATCATCTGATCGCGTCCGAAATACGTCGCGTAGTTGGGCATGGACGCAATCAGCTTTTCCTCCGAGCTCAGGAGCTCGAGGCCGCGCACCTGGCGCTCGAACCGCCGGAAACTGTTGAGCCAGGAATCCCGCGAAGCCCGTTCGGCAGTCAACACTCGTCGCAGGCTGTCGGCCCGTTCCCGCTGCTGTCCGTAGTACTCCTCGAACGCTTCGTTGAAGAGCCGCTCGCGGCCGAGTGGGTGCAGGGCGTCGGCGTCCGTCGTCACGATCACGTCGAGCTCGATCCGGTCGCCGGAGCGCGCTCGCACCGCCACACGGTCGTCTGAAAGAGAAGCCGTTGTGGAAGCGGGATCTCCGCGGAGTTCGAGGGTCAGGTGGTTTCGCCCGTCCAGGCTCGTGTGCTCGACGAGAAGGGACCAACCCGTGTCGTGTTGCGAGAGGGTCGTGCGGGGCTTCAAACGGGACCTGAGCTCGTCGACGTCGCGGGCGCCAAGGAGTGACAGGTGACGGTCGCGCTCAACGGTGGGAAGCCGCTCCACGCTGCCGATCAGGCCGATCAGCTCGCCCAGGATGAAGGGGGGATCGCCGTAGGGCCTCTGGTCCCACCCCGAGTAGTGGAAGTCCCGCTCTTGCCGCATGGTCCCGAGCAGGAACCAGCCGACATCGACGCTTTCGGACTCCCAGGCGAGGCGGTGCCGTACCGCGCGGCGACGTCCGTCCTCGTCCGCACGCGCACCCGGACCAGCCCAGAGCGTCGGCACGGGCCGGCCTGTGGTGTCACGAACGGTGAGCGCGGCGCTCTCATTCGCGGCGTCCGCCCACACGTGAACGACCCGACCGTCCCGGTTGTTGAGGTAGATCTGCAGCGTGTTGCCGCGGGAGTCTCGGAAGAAGCGGGTTGCGTACCCCTCGTACGCCGCCGGGTCGTCCAGCCCAGCCTCAGGGAACTCGAGGACCGGAGGTTGCACGCCCTGGACCAGTGACTGCAGCACAAGCAATGGTACCAATGAGCTCATTGGTGAACCGTCCAAGCGCTGGTTGCGAGATCGATCACTCCGCCGGATCTCTCAAATATTCGTCAAACGCTCCCCGCTCGGCCTCGGGCAATGCGACGAACGCCTCCACGAAGAGGTGCGAACGGGTCGAACCGAACCGCCGCGCTCCGGCCTTCAAGTACTCCAGTACTTCTTCGAGGTGACGAATGCCGCCCGCGGCTTTCACCTGACATCTGCCCTCGACTGCTTCGTACATGAGGCGCACGTCTTCCAGCGAGGCGCCACCGTCCGCGTAGGCCGTCGACGTCTTCAC
>JBDHCY010000083.1:0-14853 GCA_039591795.1 Gemmatimonadota bacterium
CGACTGCGTCATGCTCGCGCTCGGCGCGCTGATGCCCGAGAAGCCCTCCTTTCTCCTCGCCGGTGTCAACCACGGCCCAAACATGGGCGAAGACGTGCTCTATTCCGGCACCGTCTCGGCTGCGATGGAGGGTCTCACGGCGGGTGTCCCGAGTGTTGCGGTCTCGTTTGCCGGTGCTGACCTGGCGATCCTCGAGACCTACGGCGGGGTGCTCGAGCGCCTGCTCGCCCACCTCGTGGCCGTGCCCGATTTCCCGAAGGAGACGTTGCTCAGCGTGAACCTCCCGCCGCTTCCCGCGTCGAAGGTCAAAGGAGTGCGCATCACGACACTCGGAACCCGCGTCTTCAGCGAAGAGATCATGCAGATGAGCGACCCCTGGGGCCGACCCATCTACTGGATCGGTGGCGGCCGCGCCTCGTGGTCGGGGCGAGACGATTCAGACTTTCGCGCGGTGCACGACGGCTATGTGTCGGTCACGCCGCTCCACGTCGACCTCACGAACTACCGCCTCCTCGAGGCCGTGCGCGCATGGCAACTCAGCATCTAGGAGACTCCTACGGTGGCTACCGAGTGCGGCTCGTCGAGACGCTGCGGTCGCAGGGGATTCGCGACCTGGCCGTCCTGAAGGCGTTCGCGGAAGTGCCGCGCCACCGCTTCGTCCCTGCCGCGCTTCAGGGGCGCTCGTATGAGGACGCCGCCCTTCCCATTGGAAGCGGGCAAACGATCTCGCGGCCGTTTACTCAGGCGCGTTCACTCGAGCTCCTCGAGCTGGAAGGCGAGGAACGGGTGCTGGAGGTCGGCACAGGCTCGGGCTACCAAGCGGCGCTCCTCGGGCGGCTCGCCGGGCAGGTCTTCACTGTCGAGCGGTTGCCGGCGCTCGCCGCCGCGGCGCAGCGCGCGCTCCGGGCGACCGATGCCGCCAACGTGTCCGTCCTCGCGGGAGACGGTACCCTGGGCTGGAGCAGCCTCGCGCCGTTCGACGCGATCGTCGTGGCGGCTGGTGGTCCCGTCGTACCGGAACCGCTCCTCGAGCAGCTGGCCGAGGGAGGGCGGCTGCTGATGCCGCTTGGGAAAGAAGGGGACCAGCGGCTGATCCTCGCGCGCCGCGCGGCCGGCACCGTGAAGCAACTCGCACTCGATCCAGCCTCGTTCGTCCCGCTGGTCGGTCTCCATGGTTGGCCCGAATGATCGATCGCATCGTGGAGTGGTTGGTGGAAACGGTCTTCACGCTGGGGTATCCGGGAATCGTGGCGCTGATGGCCATCGAGTCGTCAGCTCTTCCGTTCCCGAGCGAGGTCGTGATGCCTCCCGCCGGCTACCTCGCCGCTCAGGGACGAATGAGCTTCACAGCCGTCGCGCTGGCCGGGATCCTCGGGAGCCTGATCGGTGCGTTGGTCAACTACTGGGTAGCGCGCCGTCTCGGTCGACCGCTCCTCGAGCGGTACGGGCGGTGGGTGCTCGTGAGCCGGGCGGGGCTGGACCGGGCCGATGCATTCTTCAAGGACCACGGCGAGATCAGCACGTTCATCGGGCGGCTCGTGCCCGTCATTCGGCAGCTGATCTCCGTACCGGCCGGGCTGAGCCGAATGCGGCTCGATCGCTTCGCGCTCTATACGTCGCTCGGTGCCGGGATCTGGTGCGTCGTGCTCACCTACATTGGGTACTTCCTGGGCCAGCACGAGCAAGCACTCCGGTCCGAGGAGGTCCAGCGCTACTCCTCGGCGCTCTCGGGGCCTGGTATGTCTGGCGGCACCGACGGCGCCGCTCGCGGTCGGCGCAAAGAGGATGAACCGGCGCTGGCTCGTCCGCGGGACGGTGCAGGGCGTCGGGTTTCGGTGGTTTGTGTTTCAGCATGCCAGGAGGCTGGGAATAGCCGGGCTCGTGCGGAACCTGCCCGATGGGCGGGTCGAGATCGTCGCCCACGGAAGCTCGGCTGCGCTCGCAGAACTCGGGGAGCTCGTCGCGGCAGGGCCAGCAGGTGCGGCCGTCAGGAGCGTTGACGAGGTCGACAATCCAGAAAAGGCGACCTACCAGAGATTCATGATTGTCTAGCCGTTGCGTGTGCGGCGCGAACGTGGACCAGGCTGGGAGATCCAGTTGGGTCGCGCGGCCTTGAGATCGATCCGCCGCGCGGCGAGTTTTCGTCGTTCGCCCCTGTAGCTCAGTTGGATAGAGCAGCGGTTTCCTAAACCGTTGGTCGGGTGTTCGAGTCACCCCAGGGGCATAGAGGAACCCATCGATCTCCAGGCCCCATCGTGTCCGGCATGATTGGCTCGGCTCTCCTTCCTGCGGCCCGAAGAGCACTACTTCGGCCTGCTCCAGGCGGGCTTTTCGGGCATCTGCCGTTACACCAAGCGCTTGCGGATCCGGGTGTTGAAAACAGTGCAGGGGACTGTAGGTAGAGATTGTAGGCACTCTGAGGCGATTTCAGGTGGACGCGGCGGGACAGAGACGGACGAGTAGCGGCATGAAGTGCAGCCCGTTACTGTGTGCGTGGCAGGAACTTGCGGCCCCGGGATGGACTCAAACGGACACAGCAGGACTGAGCGGGAACACTCGCTTGGACTCCTTCCTAAACCGTTGCTCGGCTGTTCGAGTCACCTCAGGGGCATGCCCGAACGAGAGCGGTTGGGCAACTTGACGTCTTTCGTGACCCACGTGGTTGTCGTGGGTATGAGTGAGGTGCTGGGGCGTGGCTGAGCAACAAGTGCAAGCAACGGGAGGGCCGCGGGGTGCCGAGCAGGAGCCTGCCGCGCTGCAGTTCATCAGAAAACACGAGCGGCGGCTCATGTGGGCCGGCGCGGCGGTTGTGCTCGCCATCTTCGTCGTGTGGTGGACACTGGCGGCCCGCCAACGCAAGGAATTGGCGGGAGACCAGGCGCTGCAGCGAGCTCGTATCACGTTGCAGAGTGGTGACTTAGCTCAAGGCGTCAGTTCGCTGAACGGAGTCATCGACGGGTTCGGTGGAACGATGGCTGCCAACCAGGCGGCGCTGCTGCTGAACGAAGTGCGTCTCACCGAAGGACAAGCCGCGCTCGCCGCGCAGGAACTCGAGCGCTTCGCGCCGAGCGCGCCTCCCGCGCTTCGTGCGCAGGCCTTCCGACTGTTGGGCGTGGCGCGCGAGAACACGGGCAACCCGGCGGGAGCTGCTGAGGCCTACGGCCGCGCGGCGGACCACGCCCGAGGGTCGATCTTTGGGTCACGACTCCTGCTCGACGCTGCTCGTGCACATGCGGCCGCCGGTGACTCGGTGCTGGCGGTTGCAGCACTGGAGCGCGTGCTGGCGGATTCAACTTCGCCGGTGGTTGCGGAGGCCCGTGTCCGTCTCGGTGAGCTAAGCGCGAAAGGGCTGCGGCGATAGACGGTTCGGTGTCGTCACTGAGCCGTTTGTGCTGTCCTGATGTTACTTCGTATAAGATAGGTTATGTTAAGCTATGAACGATGACGATGTGGACAAAAGGCCCGCTTTCTCCACGGATCTGGCCAACTCGTTGTGACTGTAGGGGTTAGATGTCGATTACGGCCCGGAAGAGAAATCGGGCTTCACCCTCGATCCAGACGTCCGTGAGCTCCCCAGGCCTTTCTAGGACCTGATTGCCCAGGACTCCAATCTCCAGCCCTGTCCGTGACCGAAAGCGCAGGGGCGGGGCCGCCTGCCCAAGCCGCGCCAGGGTCGCCGCAGCTCCCACTGCCCCGGTTCCGCAGGCGTAGGTCTCGGCCTCGACGCCTCGCTCGTAGGTCCTCATCGGCCAGGCACCGTCTGACGCCGCCTCGGAGGCCACGAAATTGACGTTGGCCCCGCCGGGGCCCAGGGCCGGGTGGAACCGGAGTTCCCGGCCCCGTGCCTGGACGGCCACCTCCGCGAGATCGGCCACGACCACGACGAGATGCGGGACCCCCACCTCCAGCAGGGCCGGATCGCGCTCTCCAGCGCGCAGCTCCAGGGTCGGCATATCGCGAGGCGGCCCGATTCGGCCCAGCCCGAGGCGCGCCCGGTCGTTCCCGGTACTGGCCACCCGGTAGCTCCCCGCCTCCGTCTCCAGCACCGGCTCGCTTGCATCGGTCAGCTCGACGAGCCGTGCGAGCTGGGTTGCGCACAGCGCCGCATTCCCACACATCGGGGCCGGCGAGCCGTCGCTGTTGAAGTACGTCATGCGGATGTGCCCGGGACTCGCGCCGGGTGCAATGATCACCAGCGCATCGCCGCCCACGCCCCGTCGCCGATCGCAGAGGGCCCGCACGGTCTCCGCCTCCCAGGTCCCCGGCCCCCACCGCCCGTCGATCATGACGAAATCGTTACCCGACCCCGTCATCTTGTAGACGACCTGGCCCGTCATAGCTTCCGAATGAGCGCCTTCCAACGCAGGCGCCAGACCATCCAGACCGCCTCCCACATGATCGCCCTGGACATTTTGCTCTCGCCCTGGGTGCGATCGACGAACACGATGGGGATCTCGACGATTCGAAAGCCTCTGCGCCATGCCCGAAAGCTCATCTCGATTTGGAAGGCGTAGCCGTTCGACCGTACGGCGTTGAGGTCGAGCGTCTCGAGCACCCGACGGCGGAAGCATTTGAAGCCCCCCGTAGCATCACGGAGCGGCAGCCCGGTCGCGATCCGGGCATAGATGTTGGCCCCGTAGGACAACAAGAGCCGTCCCATGGGCCAATTCACGACAGTAACCCGCCCTGCCAGGTACCGCGACCCCAACACGAGATCGGCATCCCCGATCGCCGCAAAGAATTGCGGGAGATGCTTGGGGTCGTGCGAGAAGTCCGCATCCATCTCGAACATGTAGTCGTAGCCGCGCTCCAAGGCCCACCGAAACCCATCCAGATAGGCCGTGCCGAGGCCCAGCTTGCCGCTTCGATGCAGCACGTGTATCCGTGGCTCGCGCGAGGCGAGCTCGTCCGCGACCGCTCCTGTGCCGTCCGGCGAGTTGTCGTCGACCACCAGGATCTCCAGACGGGCATCCTGGTCCAGCATCTGTGGGGCGATTCGTGGCAAGTTCTGCGCCTCGTTGTACGTCGGCACCACGATGAGCGCACGCTCACCCATCGCGCCTCCGTGCGATAACGACTGGCGCAACGATCCACACTCCGGCCACCGCGAGTGAGACGATCGTGAGGAGTCTGCCGAGCGTGTAGCGGTCCGACTCGAAGACGAGCTCCACCTCGCTGGCACCCTCGGCGAGGGGCACCGCGAGGAGCGCGTATTGGCCGCGCAACACGGGCACGGGTGCCCCGTCGACCGTCGCTCGCCAGTCCGGATAGTACGTTTCGCTCACCCGCAAATAGGCTGGAGCCTTGGGGGGTGGGTCGATCCGAATCCGCATCCGTCCCGGTTCCCACAGCACGAATTCGGCGCGCGCCTCTGTGGGAGTCGGGATGCCGTCGAGGGGTGCTGGTTCGACCGGCGCATCGTCCGGGAGCAGGAGGATCTGACGCGGATCGAGCCGCTCATCGTAGAACGTGGGCAGGATGTCGGCATCAGCAAGCTTCACCGCCGCGGGCACCACCTGCGCGTACGGGACGGGCTCGGTACTCTCGTAGAGATAGGCCACGCCCCCGCTGAACGTCTGTACCGGTCCCACCACCCGACGCCACCCCGGCAGATCGAGCGTGTCTGGGAGAATCAGGTGGGTCAGGCCGAGCTCACGCCAGAGCTTGCGGTTGCCAGTGCGAAGGAACTGCCAGTTGTTCTTCCCTCCGAGCAACGCGTCGTAAAACCTGATCTCGTTCCCGTGATGGCCGACCGCATCGGACACCTCGAAGATCATCAGGCTCCCATCCCGATATGACCCTCCCGCGTCCCAGACGCGGAACGGCTTCGGTTGCGCCCGGAGCGTATCGAGCACCTCGTCGCTGACGTAGACATCGGGGGCTGGAGGGGAGAAGACGAAGAACCGGCGCGCCACGCTCCAGAGATCGAGGCCGATCACTACGAGGAGCAGCCCGCCCGCGACGGCGGGCCGCAGGCGGAGCTTGACCATCGCGTAGAGGAGAGCCGCGAGGCCCGCCGCCACCGCCAGCGCACGGATGGTTCCCAGTACGAGGGCGGGCTGGTTGTCGCGCACGGCGGCGAGACGCTGCGGGTCGGCGATCGACTCGCCGAGCGATGTCCAGATGCCGGCAATCGCAAAGACCACGGCCGCTGCCAACGCAGCGGTCCAGATGGCGGCATGGCGCAGCGCACGCTCGGGCTCCTGCAGCGCACGCTCGATGCCGAAGGCCGCGAGCAACGCCGTGACGAACACCACGAGGTAGAACGCCATCGATGGAGCTCGCAGCAGCCGGACGCCTGGGAGCACGAGATAGAGCAGCCGGTAGATGGGCGTGTGCCCGCCAAGGCTCACGATCAGCATGAAGCCGCCGATGGCGGCGAGCCCCCATCGCAGCCGACGCCGCTCAGCGTTCCCCCAACCGAGCACCGCTAGAGCCAGTACGGCAACGCCGATGTACTCCGTGTGCAACTTGAAGAAGTTTCGACCCCAGTAGGCGTCCACCAGCCCCGTGAACTGCGGTACGACGACGTTGAGCAGCTCCTCGGGTGGCATGGACCACGACGTGGCGTAGTCCCAACCGCTGAACGCACCGGGAACCGTGCGCGGGGAGAAAGGGATGTAGGCCGCGAAGGGCACGACCTGAATTGCCGCGATCCCGAGCCCCAACGCCACTCCCGCGAGCGCCGCCCCCAGCCGCCCCCACCACGGCCAGGAGCCGGAGCGCTGATCATCCCAAAATGTCAGGTACAGTGCGAAGAGACCGGCCGCGATGAGCAGGTAGTAGCAGAGCTGGGGGTGCGCGAGCACGGCGAGCCCCACCACGACTGCCCACACCCCGTAGCCCCACAGCCGGCCGTCTCGGATGGCCCGAAGCAGCGCCAGGAAGCCGAGTGGGAGGAGCGCCGATGCGAAGATCTTGCCGTCGTGACCGGGGTGCACCAGCGACGCCACCTGCCCCGTGAGTTGGTAGGCGAGCCCACCGCCGGTCGCGGCGATCCACGGGAGCCCCACGGCTCGCAGGAATAGAAAGGTGAAGAAACCGGCGAGCACGAGATGGACGGCGAACGCGAGATTCAGCGCCATATCGGTCGAAACCAGGAGGCGCAGCAACGCGGTGGGATAGAAGATGTCTCCGTGCTGCGCGGCGACGAAGGGGAGCCCCCCGAAGATGTAGGGGTTCCACTGGGCGACGCCCCCGTGTTCCGCGAAGTACCGCGCGCCGAACTCACGGAACGCGTACCCCACTGCGTACTGATCGCTCACGGTGCTCACGAGGTACATCCCGCGTGCGATGGGCCAGCAGAGCAAGGCCACGAACGCGGTGCAAATCAGGCCCGCCACGAGCCTGGGGTGCTTCGGGGCCAGGTTCAAGACGTGCTCTCCTTTCCAGCGGCAGCCGACACCATCCATGCTCCTCCCGCCGCGATGAGCTCGGCGGCCGTGAGCAGAAGGCGGGATGCCAAGGCCAGGGTCAGCGCGGCCGGGGCGCCGAGGCTCGGCTGGAGCAACCCAAATAATATCCCTTCTCGAACGACCACGCCTCCCGGCGCAAAGACCGCCACGAGCCCTGCGAGGTAACTCGCCGCGAAGGCACCGACCGCGAGCCGGAGCCCGAGCTGCGGCTCAGGGAGGACGCCGCGGGCGAGCCAAAAGAGTGCGACGCCGTAGGTGAGCCACGCGATCGCGGTGGCGGTCGCAGCCACGAGCAAGGGGCCGGCACCTGGGCCGGCTTCTCTGAGCGGTGCGAGCGCTGGCACGAGGCTGCCGAGGCGGTTCCTGAGCCGCGACGAGGTCGTGACGGCTATGGTAGTGGCAGCCAGCACGATGGCAGCGATCGTCAACGGAGCCGAGGCGGCACCCGGGGCACCGGCTGCGGCTGCCGCCGCTCCCGTTCCCAGACTCATGATCTGCAGGAGGACTGCCGCGCTCGCTGACGCAAAGCCTCCAACGCCCGCTCGCTTCCCGAGGTATGCAAGCCCTGCGACCGACCAGATCTTGCCCGGCACGTACCGGCCGAGGTTGGATAACGTCCAGATTCGGGCGGCCGACGCCCACGAGAGGGAGTGTCCCCAGCTGGAGAGGACCCGACGCCAGCTTTCCACGAGAAGTGCGTAGGTGACGAGGACGATCCCAGCAGACACGGCGATGGCGCTGGGGCGGAGCTCGAGCGCTAAGGGCTGGCTCTGGAGATCGCTCCAGCCCGACTTGAGGGCTCGCCAAACGAAGTAGCCGACCCCGATGGCGAGGGCCACCTCGAAGAGGACGACGACCGGGCGACTAGGGCTGCGCATAGAGCGCTTCGAAGCGGGCGGCGATGGTGAGGGGATCGAGGCGGTCCCGCCAGTCCTGTCCCAACGCCCACGCCTCCTCTCGTGCCTGCACCGAGCCGTCGAGCTCCGCGATCGCGTCAGCCCAATCAGCAATGTCGTGCGGCCGAGCCACTCGACCGGGCCCGATTTGGGGCACGATGTCCAGGATGCCACCACCGTCTGCGGCGGCAACGACCGGCACGCCCGACATGAGTGCTTCGGCTGCAGCCAGTCCGAAGCCTTCGGCCCGAGCGGGAAACACAGCGACGGCGCCGCGTTGGAGCAGGCCCGCGACGTCGCGGGGAGGAACCGCGCCCGCAAAATGGACGTCCGCGAGGCCCAGCGACCGTGCCAAGCGCTCGAGCCGGCGTCGCTCCGGGCCGTCGCCCACGATCGTGACTGAGCGCGGCGTGCCACGAGCGGTGAGCTCGGCGGCCGCTCGCAGGAGAATGTGGACTCGTTTCTGTCGAGTGAGTCGGCTCACGGTCACGAGCCCTTCCCCGTCGTGCCCTGGCTCTCTGGGGAGGGCGCTCAAGTCGGCGGGCATGGGGATGACGGGAATCGCGCTCGGCTCGACGCCGACACGTGCGGCAGCTCGCTGGCCCAGGACCGTGGATACGGCCGTGACGGCCGACGCGGAACGAAAGACGCGGCGGGCGAGCCGGGCGGCACCGGGCGCTCGATCGAGGAGGCGGACGTCGGTGCCGTGGAGGGATATGACCGGCGCCGGGGCGCCCCGCCCCGCGGCCCGTGCGGCTGCTAGACCGGCCGGAACCCACCAGTGCGCGTGCACGGCGTCCGCCTCGCACGTCGCGATCGCGCCTCCAAGCGTCCGGACGAGGCTGAGAAAGGCTGCTGCGCCCCACGGTGTCGCCGTCTCGCGGAGCATCGAGCCACGATGGGCGAGTCGTTCGAAGAGGGCCGGCGCATACCCCACGCGCAGGACGCGAACGCCATCGACTTCGTCCTCGCCGCGATGTCCGCGATCGGCCGGTACAACGGCCGTCACGACATGGCCCCGCTGGACGAGCGCGCTCGCGAGCCTCGCGATGAACGCGCCGGCGACGTCGCCGCGCCGGCGGGGGTAGGCGTGCGAGACGAAGGCGATGTGCACCCGGCGATCAGTCGGGGCGTCTGAGCTCGTCGAGGCGGCGTCGGATTTCCTGCACCTCGGTCCGCATACCCGCCAAGAGCTCGCCCACGAGCCCGAAGCCAAACAGTACGATGCCGGAAATGACCAAGACCATCACGAGGTCGAGGAGCGGTCGAAAGCCGACGCCGTACCCAAAGCGGACCACCAACGCGACCAGCCCCACGACGAGGCCCAGTGATCCGAAGAGGACCCCGGCCAAGCCGAAGAAGAGCATGGGCTTCCGGCCGAAGCGCAGCTGAAACCAGACGGAGAGCAGGTCGAAGACGCCCACCGGAATGCGACCGATGCCGAACTTCGACTTCCCAGCGTGCCGGGGGTAGACGGGCACGGCGCGCTCGGTGAGCCGGAAGCCCTCGGCCGCCGCGATGACGACCATGTATCGGTGCCAGTCGGGCCGAGCGGGCACGACGCTCATGACCTCGCGGCGGTAGGCCTTGACGGAGTTGAGGTCCGACACGCCCACGCCGAACAGACGGCGGCAGAGCGCGTTGTAGATGCGGGACACGAACGCCTTCTCGTAGTGGCCCTGCTTGGTCCCGGTCACCAGATCGGCCTGACCCGCGACGACCGGCTCCACGAGGGAGGGTATGTCGACGGGACGGTATTGGAGATCCGCCGGGTAGAACACGTAGATCTCACCACGGGCGGCGCGGCTGGCAGAGTCGAGCGCGTCCGCGATCCCGCGTTGCGATCGGTGGCCGACGGTTCGCAGGAAGGAGTGTTCGCGTTCGAGCCTGGCCAAGACCACGGCCGTGTCATCGGCGCTGCCGTCGTCCACGATCACGAGCTCGCACGCGTAACTGAGCGGCTCGAGCGCTTCGGCGCACTCGGCCACGAAGCGCTCCAGATTCTCCACCTCGTCCTTGGCAGGGACGAGCACGCTCACGAGTGGCGGCGCGGCCGAACCGGCCAGGGTCATAGTCGCTTCCGCATTCTCGCCGGGAGAATGTGAAGCTGGTCTCGGTACTTCGCCACGGTGCGACGCGCGATCTTCACGCCGCGATCCTTGAAGATCTCGACGATCTGCTGATCCGTGAGGGGTCTCGACTCTTCCTCGTCGTGCACCAGCTTTTGCAGCTGTGCCTTGATCGAGCGCGCACTTGCATCTTCGCCGGATGTCGTCTCGAGGCCGCTCGAAAAGAAGAACTTGAGTGGGAAGACGCCACGTGGTGTCTGCACGAACTTCTCGTTGGTCACCCGGCTCACCGTCGATTCGTGCATACTGATGACCTCCGCGACCTCGCGGAGGGTCAAGGGCTTCAGGTACTCAACGCCTTTCTCGAAGAAATCCCGCTGCCGGTCGACGATGAAGTTCATCACTTTGAGCATGGTCTGGCGGCGCTGTTCGATCGCCTGGATCATCCACGTGGCGCTGTTCAGTCGCTGCGAGACGAACTCCTTATTCTCTCCCGTGAACTTGCCCTTGTCACGCGCGAGCTGCTGGTAGACGGGTGACAGTCTGAGCCGGGGGAGACCCGTGTCGTTGAGGAACACCTGATAGCGACCGTCGATCTTGTCCACGATCAGATCGGGCACGATGTATCCATCGGGAGCCGCCGTGTAGCGCAGGCCGGGCTTCGGGTCGTACTTGGCCAGGACATCGGCCGCCTGCTGGACGGCCCTGGGCTCGAGGCCGAAGCGTTTGGCCAACTCGGACCAGCGATGTGCCTTCAGGTCGTCCCACGCGTCGCGGACGAGGCGGTAGGCGAGCCCGTCCGACACCCCAGCCTCCTCGAGCTGAAGGAGAAGGCACTCCCGCAGATCGCGCGCGCCCACGCCGGGCGGGTCGAGATGCTGGATTGCCCGAAGCACTTGCTCGGCCTCGGGAACGGTGAAGCGCTCGACGTCGAGGCCGGTCTCGACCCCTTGGGCGACTTCGTCGAGGGCTCGGTTGGCGCCAGCGACCATTTCTTCGAGTGAAGCCGCGAGATAGCCGTCGTCTTCGATATTGCCGAGGAACTCCTCGGCGAGGAACCGCGCCCGGTCGGTGAGCTCGAGCAGGGTGATCTGGTCGCGCAGGTGATCGATGAGATCGCGCGCGGCCACCGGAGTCGGCTCGTAGAACTCACGCACCTCAAACTCGGCTTTCCGGCCCCCCGGTGTCTCGAACCCGTCGAGGAGGAGGTTTTCCCAGTCGTTCTCTTCCTCCTTCTTCGATTTCTCCTGCTCGAGTTGCTCCTTCGCCGAGGCCTGATCGGTCGTTTCTTCATCCGGCTCGATCAGCTCGAGGAAGGGGTTGTTGAGCAGCTCCTGTTTCAAGTGCTGCTGGAGATCCAAGAGCGGCATGTACAACAGATCCATCGCCTGATAGAGGCGCGGATTGATGCGCATCTCTTGTCTGAGTGTTCCCGATTGATGCAGTCCGAGCTTCATGCCGCTTCCGTCAGCCGCTTGCGCAGCCGTGTCGTGAGAGTGGGGCCGAGATAGAGGTCGGCTACCCGATCGTCGAAGACCAATTCGCGGACGCTTCCGGCGACCTGGACCCGGCCTTCGAACATGATGTAAGCACGATCGACGATGTCGAGCGTTTGCTCGACGTTGTGGTCGGTGATCACCACGCCAATCCCCCGATGGCGCAGGCCCGCGACGATGGTCTGAATGTCGTGCACGGCGATCGGATCGACGCCGGCGAACGGCTCGTCGAGGAGCATGAACTTCGGGCTGGTCACCAAGGCGCGGGTGATCTCGAGACGGCGGCGCTCGCCGCCCGAAAGCTGATAGGCGCGCTGCTTGCGAAGATGCTTGATGGCGAGCTCGTCGAGCAGCTTCTCGAGCCGCTCATTGCGCTCGGCACCAGAGAGCGGGAGGGTCTCGAGAATCGCCAGGAGATTCTGCTCGACGGTGAGCTTCCGGAACACCGATGGCTCCTGCGCCAGGTAGCCAATGCCGAGGCGGGCACGGCGATACATCGGTTTCTCGGTGATGTCCACACCGTCGAGGACAATTCGCCCCGCGTTGGGCCGGATGATGCCAGTGAGCATGTAGAAGGTCGTCGTCTTCCCTGCCCCATTGGGCCCGAGCAGCCCGACGATCTCCCGCTGGCGAACGGCGACGTCGACTGCGTCGGCGGCGCGCCGCCGGCCGTAGATCTTGGTGAGCCCATGGCCCTCGAGGAGGCTCCCACCCGCCGACTCGCTTGGGGCCTGTTCCGCGACGTGCGCGGCCTGACGTGCGGCCTCGAGTGCGCGGGTGTGCCACGACTCTCGCGATGTCGCGAGGGTGGCCCAGCGCTCAGGGGGCACGCGAACGCGTGTCGGGAGACCGTCTGCCTCATCGACCGTCACCAGGCCGTCGGCTGCGAGTCGCGGCAGCACGGAAGCAGCGAGGTGATGGCGCGCGTCCTCGACCGAGAGCGTGCCCACGTCGGCAGGCGCAGCCTCACGCTCGTCTCGACGGATGCGGAGAATCAGCTGGCAGTAGCGAACGGCGAGTGCGTCGAACTCGCTCTCTCCGTGCTCGTCGCACAGGTCGAGCAAGGCCGCCACGGCGACATCGTACGAGAAGTCCCGGCCGTCGAACGGCGTGGCGTTCATCGGGCCCTCGTCGAGTCGCGCCGGGTGACCGGCCGGAGGTAGACCCCGTCGGCCCCACCCACGACGTGTACGGTGCGCACGCCGTCGACGTCCAGCGAGAGTGTGATCTCGTCGCCTCTGGAGTAGGAGTATCCCGGCGGGGCCTCGGGATCGTCGGCGTTGACCACCACATAAAACGCCCGTGCGGCTCCCCGCGCGACCGCACGTTCCAGGCGTGTGCCGCCTTCGGTCGAGTCGGTCGCGGGTGTCTCGACGAAGTTCGCCTGGAGCGTATCGCCCGCGAGCCAATCGGGTTCGGCCCTCGTCGAGTCGCTGGCGCTCGTAAGCGCCAACGCCTGTCCGTAGCCACGCGCTTCGTGCAGCTGCTGGTCCGGAAGATCGAGGGCCAGCGAGTCGGCGGAGATCTCGTACGTCGGCGTCACGATGTGCGGACGAGCGCGATCGCCCCAGGCCTGGACGCGATCGAGTTGATCGTCGGCAAACCCGAGGGCGATGGTGTCGCCGGTGAGCGTGAAGTCGGTGCCCACAGCCTCCCCCGTGCCGAAGGCCGTGAGTCCACTCAAGGCTTCGCCGTCGAGGGCGAGGTCGAGGAGGTCGCCTCGAAGCGTGATCGTGTCGCCCCCCTGCGCGCTCACAGACGGGCTGTGGAGGAGCTCACCCCGGCCGGCGGCGAAGTCGAGCCACATCGAGTCGCCGCTCGCCGCGAGATCCGACCGATTGATCGTGACCGTCCCTCCGCCCCACAAACGGTCTTCGCCGTGCATGCGCACGCGGTCGCCCACGACGACGTAGGGCTCGGGCGGTTCGGTGTCGGCGGCCGCCACCCGCGGGACGTAGTCGATCGTCGGGCGTTGGGTGGCGACGATCTCGACCGTGTCGCGGACGCCCGCCGCCGGGCGATAGTAGTCGACGCTGGGGCCGCGAATCCGGGTGCCGGTGCTGCGGTTCACCGCATCGACGTTGCCACGCGATTCCACGAGCTCGGCGTTCAGGAAATAGGTGACGTGGTCGGCGGTCACCTCGAGGCCCGGGTCTTCGATCCGCACGCGACGGACCAGATCGAGGCGCCCGGTGAGCGCGTAGTACGCCGCGCTGTCGGAGCGCAGGTTGGTGTTCGGGTCGCTCCGGCAGTGCGCGGCGAATCCGTTCCGCACGAAGTAGTCGAACTCGCCACCTCCCACGTCGCGGACGACCACGTCCTCGGCCTGATCGAAGACCACGTCGCAGGGCCGGCGCGTCGTGTCGGCCACCTGCGTGAGGAGCGCGAGCACGAGGATCATCGGTCGGGAATCGTGACACGGCCCGCCGAGCCGGTCACGCCCTGTGCCTCGAGATTCTCGAAATTCGGGTCGGAGATGAAGCTCCGTCCCGCCATGCGCCGTCCTGGCTCTTGAAAAACGAACGGTCGCTCGCTCGAGATCTTTCCGGTGAGCCGCGTGTAGTAGAGCTGGTCGGTTTCGAGCCGCCGGCCGTCGGTGGTGAGGACGACCACGTCGCCCCGCGCCTCCATGTCGCCCGAGCGGCCCTCGTAGGTCGCCTCGAGCGAAGTCATCACCGAGTGTTCGACGCCCGTCGCGGAGTAGAACGTCGTTTGCACCCCACGCAGCTCGGCAACCTGTCTGGCGTCGAAGAGGTAGGCGGTGTCGGCCAGGACGAGTGCCTGCACGACGCCTTCCTTCGTCAGGTAGTGTTCGACCCCCCAGAGCACCTGATCGGCGCTGTCGGCGACGGTGGCTTCGGTCACCGGGCGAGCGGCTTCGCGGCAGGCGCCGGCGACACACGCGAAGGCGAGGAGCAGCACTCCGCGCATCACACGGCCCCCGCGCGCATGAGATCGTGGAGATGCACCATGCCCA
>JBDHCY010000084.1:0-13177 GCA_039591795.1 Gemmatimonadota bacterium
CGTCGCCGCAGCGCTCGAGGCCCTGCTCGGAGCCCCGGTGGAGTTCATCAACGACCCGTTCAACGCGGAGCCGCAGACCAAGCGGATGCCACGGGGAGGAGTCGCGCTCGTGGAGAACACCCGTTTTTGGCGTGGGGAGGAGCGCAACGACCCCGCGCTGGCAGCAACCTTCGCGGGGCTCGGTGACATGTTCGTCAACGATGCTTTCGGTGCCGCGCATCGGGCGCACAGCTCGACGACTGCGATCGCCGACCTCGTGAAGCCGGCCGTCGCCGGATTCCTTCTCGAACGAGAGCTTCGCTACCTGGGAGACGTGCTCTCGAAACCCGGCCGGCCATTCCTCGCCATCCTCGGCGGAGCGAAGATCTCTGGGAAGATCGAGGTGATCGAAGCGTTACTGCCCAGGGTAGACAACGTCTTGATCGGCGGGGCGATGGCCTGCACGTTCTTCAGGGCAATGGGACTCGAAACCGGGGCATCGCTCGTCGAGGAGGATCGCGTGACGTTCGCACGCGATGTGCTAGCCCGTGCGGGCGACCAACTCGTGCTCCCCACCGGGGCCGTGGTGGCACCGCGGCTCGCACACGACGCCGAGACGCGCACCGTGTCGCGCGAGGCCATCCCGCCAGACTGGGCGATGTACGACATCGATGGCGGGACCGCCGCGTCGTTCGGCGAGCGAATCGTCGCCGCCAAGACCGTCCTCTGGAACGGCCCGATGGGCGTGTTCGAGACACCGCCGTTCGACGCCGGGACCATGGCGGTGGCGAGCGCGCTCGCTCAGGCGACGGCGGCCGGGGCGACGACCGTCGTGGGCGGGGGCGACTCGGCCGCGGCGATTCGGCGCGCCGGCCTCAGCGAGCAGGTCTCCCACGTCTCGACCGGCGGGGGCGCGTCGCTCGAGTTCCTCGAGGGAAAGCCTCTTCCCGGCGTGACCGCACTCGACCCGATCTGATCATGCGCCAACTTCTCTTCGCCGCAAACTGGAAGATGCATCTCGGCCCTCAGGCGGCCCGGACCTACTTCAATGCGTTTCTGGCCGCCTACTCTCCTCGCGCCGATCGCAGCGTCTGGTTCTTCCCCCCCGCCGTCTCGCTCGCGATCGCCGCCGAACGGCTGCGCGACCGGCGCGACATGCTCGTCGGGGCGCAGGACATTCATTGGGAGCCCAAGGGCGCCTTCACTGGTGCCGTTTCGGCGCCGCTCGCGCTCGAAGCAGGTGCCGGCGCCACCCTGATCGGACACTCCGAGCGACGGCATGTCTTCGGCGAGTCCGACGAGGAGACCGGTCGAAAGGTCCGAGCAGCGCTCGACGTCGGGCTCACACCGATGCTCTGTGTTGGCGAACGGCTCGAGGAGCGAGAAGCCGCGCAGACAGAGGACGTGGTGACTCGTCAGCTCGAGGCCGGGCTCGATGGGATCGGTGCTGGTCTGAGCCGCGTCGTCATTGCCTACGAGCCCGTCTGGGCGATCGGGACCGGACTGAGCGCCACCCCCAGTGATGCTGCGGCGGTCCACGGGGTCATCCGGGCGTGGCTCGCCGCTCGCGGCCATGAGGCGGCGACGATCCTCTACGGCGGGAGCGTCAAGACCGGCAACGTTGGAGCCCTGCTTGCGGAGCAGGAGCTCGACGGCGTCCTGGTGGGGGGGGCGAGCCTCGACCCGGCGGGATGGGCCGCAATTGCGCAAACCGAGGTGAGCCGTCTAGCTTCTTGACGTCATGTACACGCTGCTTCTCGTCGTGCTCATCCTCGACGCGATCGCCCTGGCGATCGCGGTCTTGCTCCAAGCCGGGCAGGGCGGGGGCCTCGCCGCACTCGGCGGGAGCGGCGGGACAGATTCGTTCGTCGGCGGCCGCCAGGCAGTCACGATTCTCACCAAGCTCACGTGGTGGACCGGAGGCATCTTCCTCGGGCTCGCGCTCCTGTTGTCGATCATGTCGAGCCAGCAAGTGGCGCCGAGCTCGGTGCTCGACAATCAGCCGGCAGCCCCCACCCCGGTGCAGACGGTCCCGCTCCCGCTCGAGCAGGAGCAGGCGGCCCCAGGGCAGACCCCACCCCCAGAACAGGGGCCGGGGAACTAACCCTGATGTCGGCGAGCGGGGGGCACCGCTGATCGGCCGGCACCCCGCCTACCTCCTCCTCGAAGACGGAGCCTCCTTCCACGGCGTCGCGCCCTGGGAGCACGATCCTGTTGCGGCCGAGGTCGTCTTCACGACGAACCTCTCCGGCTACCAGGAGGTGTTCACCGACCCCTCCTACCTCGGGCAGATCGTCGTCATGACGGCGCCGATGATCGGCAACTACGGCGTGAACGACGAAGACCTCGAGTCCGAACGTCCGCGCGTCACCGGTATCGTCATGCGCGAGCTCTCCCGCCACGCCTCGAGTTGGCGCGCCACCGGCACGCTCGACGGGTGGCTGGTCGATGCCGGGATTCCCGTGCTCTCAGAGGCCGACACGCGACGGCTGACGCGACACATCCGGTCTGAGGGAGCGATGCAGGGGGTCTTGGGGATCGGTGACAGGCCGGATGATGCCGCCCGAGCGCTGCTGGCGGCGGCACCGCGCATGGACGGGCTCGACCTCGCGTCACGAGCCGGGACGCGCCAGGAGTTTCAGGCCCTCCCGACCGGAGAGGTCCGGCGTCACATCGTGGCCTACGACTACGGCATGAAGCGGAACATCCTGCGTCTCTTCCTCGAAGCCGGGTGCCGAGTCACCGTCGTCCCGCCCAACACACCGAGCAGCCGGGTCAGGGAGCTCGAGCCCCACGGCCTCTTTCTCTCCAACGGCCCTGGCGATCCCGCTGCGGTGGCCGATGCCATTCCGGCCATTCGCGAGCTCGCGGGAGCCGGCGTCCCCACGTTCGGGATCTGCCTGGGCTGTCAACTGCTGGCCCTTGCCTTCGGCGGTGAGACCGGCAAGCTCCCATACGGGCATCGGGGTGGAAACCACCCGGTGCGCGATCTCCATAC
Organism: Gemmatimonadota bacterium; assembly: GCA_039591795.1. GTDB lineage: Bacteria > Gemmatimonadota > Gemmatimonadetes > Gemmatimonadales > GWC2-71-9 > JBDHCY01. Next base: position 2,978 of record JBDHCY010000084.1, read on the forward strand.
GGGACGGGTACTTATCACAACTCAGAACCACGGGTTCGCGATTCGGAGTGCCGGCGGCCGTGTCACAGGCTCGAAATCACTTGAGGTCACACATGTCAACCTCAATGATGACACCGTAGAGGGCGTGCGACATCAGGAGCTACCCTCCTTCGCGGTGCAGTATCATCCGGAGGCCGCACCGGGCCCACACGACGCCAACCAACACTTCACCGAGTTCATCCAAACCCTTGACAGTCAATAGGTAAGCCACATATGTTGGCCGCCGGATTCCCACTCGGGGCTCCTGCCCGTTAGGGGAGGAAGCGGTTGGCATGACCAAGGCGGATCTGGTTGAGCGTGTCACGGAGCAGATTTCCCGCACTGCGGGGCCGCTGATCTCCAAGAAAGACTGTGCCCGCGTGGTCGATTCTTTCCTGGATGCGGTCAAATTGGCGCTCGCCGAGCAGCACAACATCGAGATTCGAGGCTTCGGCACATTCAAGATCCGCCAGCGGAAGACGCGCATGGCCCGGAACCCGCGAACGGGCGACCCCGTAGAAGTCGCCGCACGCCCGGTGCCGGTCTTCAAGCCATCCAAGGAGTTGCGGGCCATGGTTGCAGGGGCCGACGAGGAGCCAGCCGAGCCCACTCAGTTCTGAGGCTTGGCAGTTCCGTTACGCGCGGTCCGGCCCCAACGGCCGGGCCGTTTTTGGCACCGGGGGGCCTCGAACCTGCGGCCGGAGCGTTGAGCCCCGCCTGGCCTCTCGGTAGCTTTCGGGCACGATGGACACTGACCAGTCTGCCGCGGTTCGCCTCCGGCTGTTTGCCCGCTACGCTGAGCTCGTCGGGACCGGTGAGCTCGAGCTCGCCATGCCGCTCCCTGCCACCGTCGAGGCCGTGGTCGCCCACCTGAAGGCGCAACACGCCGGGGCAGCGCTCATCCCCGACCGGCCGCTCGCTGCCGTAAATCTCCGGCATGTGGCGTCCGATCATCTAGTCCGAGCGGGAGACGAGCTCTCGCTCCTTCCGCCCGTGGCGGGGGGATGAGCGCTCGCCTCGTTCACGAGCCGCTCGACCTCGCCGCACTTCTCGCGGGAGTGCAAGCAGCGGATCGGGGTGGGACATGCCTTTTCGTCGGTAGCGTCCGCCCCGACGACGGAGTGGTCGCCATCGACTATTCGGCGCACGAGGACATGGCCGTGGCCGAGCTGGAGCGCATCCTCGCCGAAGCACAGAACCAGTGGCCTGAGGCCGCGACGTCGGTGGAGCACCGACTCGGTCGCGTGGCTGTGGGAGAGGCGAGTGTGGCCGTGGCCGCTGCGGCGCCGCACCGTCAGAGCGCGTTCGAGGCGTGTCGCTTCGTGATCGAGGCGCTGAAGGTGCGTGTCCCGGTGTGGAAGCGGGAGGAGTGCCGCGACGGAACCGCGCGATGGGCGGACAACGAGGGTCGGCGGACGGCTTCGGACCCAGGGCCCCCCCGCAGCGATTCGCCGGCCGACGGAGGGGTTGCGGCGATGCCCCCACCTGGCCCGACCGAAGGGAGTGCGCGCTGACCTTCCACGTCGCGCTCATCGAACCACAAATCCCGCCCAACGCGGGGAACATCGCCCGGTTGTGCGCGGCAACCGACGTCCCGCTGCACCTCATCGGCCCCCTCGGATTCCGGATCGACGACCCGTCGTTGCGTCGAGCCGGAATCGACTACTGGGACGCAGTCGAACTGTGGGTGCATCCCGGTTGGCGTGAATTCCGGGACGCCGTCGCGCGGGAGCGGTGCCTCTACTTTTCGGCCCACGGACAACAGCCGTTTTGGGAGGCACCCTACGCACCGGGGTGCTGCCTGGTCTTCGGAAACGAGACGCAGGGCATGCCCGAGCGCATTCGCGAGAAGCACCCCGAGCGACTCTTCCGCATCCCGATGACGTCGGCGGTCCGGAGTCTCAATCTGGCGACCGCAGTCGCGGTCGTACTCTACGAAGCCATACGCCAGGCGGGCGGACACGTGGACGACGGACGAGCCGCACGCCTCGCGAACGCGAAAGGATCCGAAGCATGATGGAGAAGATCACAGTGGTCGGCGCAGGGAACGTCGGCGCGACCACCGCACAACGGCTGGCCGAGCGCGAGCTCGCCCGCACGGTGGTGATGATCGATATCGTCGAGGGCGTGCCTCAGGGCAAGGCCCTCGATCAGTGGGAGTCGGCGCCGATCGAGGGATTCGACAGCCGTGTCGTTGGCGCCAACGACTACGAGCCCGCCGCGGCAAGTGAGCTCGTGGTGGTCACGGCGGGTATCGCGCGCAAGCCGGGAATGAGTCGCGACGATCTCGTGAAGACCAACGCGGGGATCGTCGAGGCGGTCTCGCAGGAAATCGCCCGGGTCGCCCCGAACACCATCGTCGTCGTGGTGTCCAACCCGCTCGACGTGATGTGCTGGGTGACGAAGAGCGTGACCGGCTTCCCACGCGAGCGCGTGATCGGGATGGCGGGCGTGCTCGACACGGCTCGGTACCGCGCCTTCCTCGCCGAGGCGATCGACGTGAGCGTCGAGGACATCCAGGCGATGGTGCTTGGGGGCCACGGCGATACGATGGTGCCGCTGGTGTCCTACACGTCGGTGTCGGGGATCCCAGTCCGCCAGCTGATCGACCCGGTCACACTCGACAAGATCATCGATCGCACGCGCAAGGGCGGCGCAGAGATCGTCGCGCATCTCAAGACGGGATCGGCCTACTACGCCCCGTCGGCGGCCGTCGTGCAGATGGTGGAAGCCATCGCGCGCGACAAGAAGCGGATCCTCCCGTGCGCCGCCTGGCTTCAGGGAGAGTACGGTTTCGAAGATCTCTTCCTCGGGGTCCCCTGCAAGCTCGGCGCGGGAGGGCTGGAAGAGATCATCGAGGTCGAGCTCACCGCCGACGAGCGTGCGGCGCTCGAGCAATCGGCCGCGGCCGTGCACGGTACCATGGAGGTCGTAACACCAAAGGTGGGATGACCCGCCAGCGTGCCGGCCGGCCTACAGCTTGGGCAGCGTGATCCCGCGTTGCGCTTGGTATTTCCCCTGCTTGTCGGCATAGCTGGTCTCGCACACGTCGTTGGGGGCGGCCTCGAGGAAGAGCACCTGGGCGATCCCCTCGTTGGCGTAGATTCGCGCCGGAAGAGGCGTCGTGTTCGAGATCTCGAGCGTGACGTGCCCTTCCCACTCGGGCTCGAGCGGCGTCACGTTCGTAATGATGCCGCACCGGGCGTACGTGCTCTTGCCAACGCAGATCGTGAGCACGTGGCGCGGAATCCGGAAGTACTCCACCGATCGGGCCAGCGCGAACGAGTTCGCAGGGACGATACACACGTCACCCTCGTACTCGACGAAGCTGCGCGCATCGAATCCCTTCGGGTCGACCACGGCGGAGAGCACGTTGGTGAAGATCTTGAACTCTGGAGCCACGCGCATGTCGTAGCCGTAGGATGAGACACCGTAGGAAATCGCGCCTTCGCGGACCTGGGCCTCCGCGAACGGCTCGATCATCGCGTGGTCGCGCGCCATCTGCCTGATCCAACGGTCCGACTTGATCGCCATGGAGGCCCCCGGAAATCGTGGCGCAATATAAGGGGCCGGGGGCGCAAAACCAGCAGTGATACCTTCACTTAGGCCCCCCGAAGCAAATTGACACTCGTGGGCCTCGCGCATACCTTCCGCGCGGCCAGCGAGCGGCCGATTCTGTTGGTGGGCGACGAGGGAACGATGCACCAGCCGTACGTGCCGATTCTGCTCCTCCTCGGATTCGTGATCGTCAACGCGGTTGCGTTTCTCGTCATTTCCCAGCTCGTGTCACCGCAGCGGCCGACCGCGATCAAGCGGGCGCCCTACGAGTCGGGCATGCCCGCCCTCGGGACCGCGCACGAGCGATTCAGCGTAAAGTTCTACCTCGTCGGCATTCTCTTCATCGTCTTCGACATCGAGACCGTGTTCTTGTTGCCGTGGGCCGTGATCTACCGCCAGCTGGGTCTCCTCGGGTTCGTCGAAGCCGTGGTCTTCATCGGCATCCTGGCCGTCGGATACGTCTACGTGTGGAAGCGGAGAGCGTTCGAATGGAGCTGACCCACAGCGCGACGCGCGACGTCGCAGCAGTCTCCCCCAACTGGCTGACCACGCGGCTCGACGATCTCATCAACTGGAGCCGCGCCAACTCGTTGTGGCACATGCCGTTCGGCACCGCGTGCTGCGCCATCGAGTTCATGGCGGCCTCAGCCAGCCGCTACGACATTGCCCGCTTCGGCATGGAGCGCCTCGCCGTGTCGCCCAGACAGGCTGATTGCCTCTTGTGTGCCGGGCGACTGCCGTTCAAGCTCGCCCCGGTCATTCGCCGCATCTACGATCAGATGACGCAGCCCAAGTGGGTCATCTCCATGGGCGCCTGTGCCTCGTCTGGCGGCATCTTCGACACCTATACGATGGTGCAGGGCATCGACACGGTCGTTCCGGTCGACGTCTACGTGCCAGGCTGCCCACCGCGCCCCGAAGGGCTCCTCTACGGCATCCTGCTCCTGCAGAAGAAGATCCGAAGTGAGACGATAGCCGACCCCGCGCTGCGCCAGGAGCATGTCCTGGACGAAACGGGTCTGCGGCGGCCGCCGGGAGAAATCGACGAGATCTCGGAGCCGTTCGGGAACTCCGTCCACCAGTTCCGGTCCGCCTGATGGGGGGAGCGCCCCCGAACCCCGCTGCGGGCGCCCTGCACGAGCGGTTCGGCGACGCACTGCGCCGGACGGCCGTGTCGTGCGGCGACACGATCGTGTGGGTGGCCCCCGACCGGATCCGCGACGTGTTGACTTGGCTAAAGGAGACGCCCGGTCAGCAATACGACTATCTCACCGATGTGACCGCCGTCGAATACCGCGACCGGGAACGTCCCCTCGAGGTCGTCTACCAGCTTCGGTCGCTGGAGCGCAACGCCGACCTCCGAGTGAAGTGTGAGCTGCCGAAAGACAGGCCCCTCGAGATCGATTCCGTCACGTCCCTGTGGCGCGGCGCGGACTGGCTCGAGCGGGAAGTGTTCGACATGTTCGGCGTCACGTTTACGGGCCATCCCGACCTTCGGCGGCTTCTCATGTGGGAGACCTACGCCGAGGGATACCCCCTTCGGAAAGACTTCCCCCTCCGCGGGCGGTTCAGTCGCTCTGAGCAGGTGCGCCAGGCGCTCACGACCGACCTCGCAGGCCACTACTCCGCTTCGGAGCTGACTGCCGCCGAGGCGCAGCGGGTGCTTCCGCGCGACATGCGGAAGCGGCTCATCGCCGAGCAGGACCGCGCGGTGGGGCGACGCACCATCGAAGTCGAATGGTCGGAGGGTGCGGCGGCGCGCGATGAGACATCGGTCGCCGTCGCCGAGGACGCGAGCGGGCTCCCCTCAGACCACATGCTCCTCAACGTCGGGCCCCAGCACCCGGCAACCCACGGCGTGCTGCGTCTGGTCGTCGAGCTCGACGGCGAGACCGTGGTCCGGGTGATCCCGCACGTCGGCTACCTGCATTCAGGATTCGAGAAGCTCGGCGAGTATCGGCACTACAACCAGATCGTGCCCCTCACCGACCGCACCGACTACCTGGCGCCGATGGCGAACAACGTGTGCCTCGCTCTCGCCGCCGAGAAGCTGATGGGCATCGAGATCACCGAGCGGTGCGAGGTCCTCCGGGTCATCGCGTGCGAGATGAGCAGGATCATCTCCCATCTCGTGTGGCTGGGGACAACGGCGATCGATCTGGGAGCGTTCACCGTCTTCCTCTGGGCGTTTCAGGAGCGTGAGCGGATCTACAACCTGCAAGAGATGTGGACCGGTGCGCGGCTCACGACGAGCCTCACGCGTGTGGGCGGGCTCATGGCGGACGTCCCGGAAGGATTCGTGGAAGGGCTCCGGCACTTCACCGACACGTTCCCCAAGACGCTCGCGGAGATCGATCGGATGCTCACCCGCAACGCGATCTGGGTGGGACGGACGCAAGGCGTGGGTGTGCTCTCGCCCGAAGATGCGATCAGTTTCTCGTGCTCCGGCCCGATGCTGCGGGCGAGCGGCGTCCCGTACGACGTCCGCAAAGACCGCCCCTACCTCGGCTACGAGACGTACGACTTCGACGTGCCGATCGGCGAGCACGGCGACATCTACGACCGCTACCTGTGTCGCTTCGAGGAATGCCGTCAATCGAACCGCATCCTCGTCCAGGCGCTCGACCGGCTTCCCGATGGCCCCATCAACGTCGATGATCACCGCGTGATCTTGCCGCCCAAGCGCCAGGCGATGAGCGACATGGAGTCGATGATTCACCACTTCAAGCAGGTGATGGAAGGCGTGCCGGCCCCGATCGGCGAAGCCTACATGGGAGTCGAGAATCCGAAGGGCGAATTGGGATACTATTTCGTGTCCGACGGGACGGCGAAGCCGGTGCGATGGCGCATTCGGCCGCCGTCACTCTTGAACCTCGCGTCCCTTCCCGAGATGGCCGAGGGGGCTCTCCTCTCGGATCTCATTGCGATCAACGCGAGTGTGGACATCGTGATGGGGGAGATCGACCGCTAGCCATGCACCAGACAACCGCCATCCACGAACCGGTCTTCACCGGCGAGAACCGCGCGCGACTCGAAGACGAGATGGCGCGATATCCCACGAAACGGGCCGCCCTCCTGCCGGCGCTGTGGATCGTCCAGCAGGCGCGCGGCTGGATCTCCGACCAGGCAATGGGTGAGGTCGCCGAGGTGCTCGACCTCACACCCGCCTACGTGAAGGGTGTGGTCACGTTCTACACCATGTATCACGAACATCCGGTGGGGACGTATTTCATCCAGGTCTGCACCACGTCGCCCTGCAACGTGTGTGGCGCGGAGGACGTCGTGCAGGCGCTCTTGCAGCACACCGGGTGCGGCGACCTCGGCGCCACTTCGCCTGACGGACGGTACACCGTGATCGAAGTCGAATGCCTCGGCGCGTGCGGCTTCGCGACCCCGTTGCTCGTCAACGATGACTTCATCGAGAGTGTGACACCCGAAGGGGTGCCGGCCCTCCTGGAGCGCTACCGGTGACCGAATTCATCTGCCGAACGGCCGCGACCGCCTCGACCGCCCGGCGGGGCGGGGAGGGGAGTGCGAGCTAATGGGCTTCCCCCACCCACCACACCCGCGCGAGAATCAGATCCTCTCGACGCACTTCGGCGACCCAGCGGCGGTCTCGCTCGAAGGCTGGCGGGAGCGAGGAGGATATCGAGCGCTGGAGCAGGCTCGGTCCATTACGCCCGAGGCGGTGACCGACATCGTCAAAGCCTCGAACCTGCGAGGCAGGGGCGGGGCGGGCTTCCCGACCGGACTCAAGTGGTCGTTCATGCCCAAGGAAAAGAAGGGGCCGCACTATCTCTGCGTCAACGCCGACGAGTCGGAGCCCGGGACATTCAAGGATCGGGAGATCATGCGGTGGACGCCGCACCAGCTGCTCGAAGGCACGCTGATCGCGATGCACGCGATACGCGCGGACGTGGGGTACATCTACATCCGCGGCGAGTTCACCGACGTCTATCGGATCATGGAAGCGGCGCTCGAGGAGGCCCGGGCAGCGGGCATCTTCGGCGACAGCCGAGTCTATTTGCATCGGGGGGCCGGAGCGTACATCTGCGGGGAAGAAACTGCCCTCATGAACTCGATCGAAGGCCGCCGCGGCAACCCGCGCATCAGACCTCCGTTTCCCGCCCAAGTCGGACTCTTCGGCCAGCCGACGACGATCAACAATGTCGAGACGCTTGCAGCCGTGCCGCACATCGTCACACGTGGCGGCGATTGGTACCGCGGCCTTTCGCTCTCGAGTCCAAAGAGCAGCGGCACCAAGCTCTTTTCAGTATGCGGCCAGGTGCAGCCGCCCGGGAATTACGAAGTCACGATGGGCTTCCCGTTGAAGGAGCTCCTCCACGACCTCTGTGGCGGGCCGAGGCCCGGGCGCTCGTTCAAGGCCGTCATTCCAGGCGGATCGTCGGTCCCGATCCTCACGGCAGCTGAAGCCGACGAAACGCTGCTCGACTACGAGGGGTGCGTCGAGCGAGGGACGATGCTCGGCTCCGGCGGCGTGATCGTCTTCGACGACTCGGCCGACATGGTGTACCAGATCATGCGACTCGCCCGCTTCTACGCGCACGAGTCGTGCGCGCAGTGCACCCAATGCCGAGAGGGAACGGCATGGACGACCAAGATCCTCGAGCGACTTCTCGCCGGGAAGGGGCGTCCCGAAGACATTGACCTCCTCTACGACCTCAGTGAGAACATGACGGGTAAGACGATTTGCGTGCTCTCCGACTCGTGTGCCGCGCCGGTAGTCAGCGGCCTCAACAAGTTCCGCGACGAGTTCGACACGTACCTCCGCCACGCAGTGGCGTGACACCATGACCGATACGCTCGTCACGCTGACCATCGACGACGTCGAGGTCACCGTCCCGGCCGGGACGATGCTCATTGAAGCAGCGAAGCGAGCGGGCGTGCTCGTCCCGCACTACTGCTACCACCCGGGGCTACCCGTCGCTGGGGTATGCCGGATGTGCCTGGTACACGTGGAGAAGGCCCCCAAGCTCCAGATCGCGTGTGCGACGACGGTAGCCGAGGGGATGGTCGTTCGCACACAGACCCCCGAGGCGCGAACCGCGCGAACGTCCGTGCTCGAGTTCCTGCTCATCAATCACCCGCTCGACTGTCCGATCTGCGATCAGGCCGGGGAGTGCGAGCTGCAGGACTACACCTTCCAGGAAGGGCGCGCCGCAACCCGCTACAGCGAGGACGCCAAGCGCTTCAACCCGGTCGAGGATTTCGGCCCCGACGTCCTCTACGTACCGAACCGCTGCATCTTGTGCACGCGCTGCGTCCGCTTCATGGAAACCGTGGCCGACGAGCCGGTGCTCAACGTGTCTGAACGGGGAGACCGCGCCTTCATCGGGATCCACCCGGAAGCTCAGCTCAACCACCCATGGTCCGGCAACGTGGTCGATCTCTGTCCCGTCGGGTCGCTGATCTCGAAAGACTTCCTGCACAAGGCGCGCGCGTGGGATCTCGACAGGACCCCATCCATCTGCACCGGTTGCTCGCAGGGCTGCAACGTGACCGTCGACACTCGAGAGCACGTAGTGGTCCGAGTGCGACCGCGCACCAACCTCGACGTGAACCAGTACTGGATGTGCGACCACGGGCGTCTCAATTACAAGTGGATGAACCGTGGCGACCGGATCGAGGCGCCCCTCCTCCGGGAGGGTGGCACACTCCGAGCAACTGACTGGGAGCACGCGCTCGCGCGTGCGGCCGCGATGGTGCGCGGCGTGAGCGGGAGGGCCGTCGCACTCGTTTCAGCTGGCGCGTCATTGGAGGCTCTCGGTCTGCTCCACCGCCTCATGGAGCGGTTCGAATGGAACGGGGCGATGCAAGTCGTCATGGGCGACGAGCACCCCTTGGCTGGAACTCCCGACCTCGCGCTGCGCTCCGACCGCGCGCCCAACGCGCGCGGGGCGGAGCTCTTCGGGTTCGGTCGCGACTATGAGGCCTCCCTTCAGGCAGCGCGCTCCGCAGGCCTCGTTGTGGTGCTCGACGACCAGCTCGACGGGCTCGATCAACTCGAGACCGAGGGGCACCTGCTCTACCTCGGCACCACGCTCCCCGGCGCCGCCCGCGATGCGGCACTGGCCCTCCCGCTGGCGAACGTGGCGGAGGAGGACGGCACCTTCGTCAACCGGGACGGCCGCGTGCAGCGCTATCTCCAGGCCAAGGCGCCGCCGGGCATGGCCCGGCCGGCGTGGTGGGTGCTCGGCGAGCTCCTGGCCGCCCTCGATGCGGGCGATCGTCTCGGCACGGCGGCGGAGGCGTTCGCAGCGCTCGGGCTGGGCGATCTCACCTACGAGCGAATCGGCCTCGGTGGAACATTGCTCGAGAATGAGGTGCCGGCGTGACTCCGGACCTCAAGGGATTTCTCCTCGTGAGTGTGGCGAAGGTCCTCGGGGTCTTCGTGATCGTCATGGTCTCGATCACCTGGGCGACGTACCTCGAGCGCCGTATCGCCGGCTGGGTGCAAGACCGCATGGGCCCGAATCGGGTCGGGCCCAAGGGACTCCTCCAACCCATCGCCGACGGTCTCAAGAACTTCTTCAAGGAAGAGACCCTGCCGGCCGCAGCGAACCGAGGGCTCTTTCTCATGGCACCGGCGCTCGCATTCGTGCC